>JBBSFW010000008.1:0-91903 GCA_038254805.1 Terriglobales bacterium | reverse complement strand
TTAATGCTAGTTTGCTGCGTCCGTTCCCTTGTTTGCATACTTTCTGACGTTTGAAGCGATGGCTTGTATCGCATGTCGTTTTGTAATGCAGAACAGCTCGCAGACCTGAGAACTGCCATCGCAGTCCGCAACTTGAGAGAGTCGTTGTTGCAGCCTTATTCACCGTCTGGGTTATAGATCCCGATGTGCTGCTGGCATATTGGGGAATCGCCGCCATAGACGGCGACAATGTTGAACGACCAGCAGAAAGGCTGGAGGTACTGAACTTCGCTGTTCCTGAAGCCAGCGTTCCTGTACCGAGTACTGTTTGCCCAGCAGACGAGAACCTCGATGCGATCGTCGCGCCGATTTACAGTTTCGGCTCGTCTGCGCCTGCGGTGGCTGGGTACCCGAACATCTCCGTGCCAACCGGTGTCACTCCAGATGGGCGTCCTGGCGGTATTTGGATGTATATCTGCGCCGCTTTGGGTGCGACGCAGCAAACGTCCCGGACGAGTGACCTGCGACGCCATCTTGGCACCGGCAAGCCACTCTCTCGCCGCTGATCGGGAACAATAAATCACCCCGGCGATCTTTTTGGGATCGCCGGCGCCGAGGTTGCGACAGCAGATTGTGTGAGATGCACCGTGAGGGCCCGTGGAGATTGGGAAGCGGTCTGCGTGAATCATGCTGGACCGTCATCATCGCGTCGAGATGCTCCTCGGCCATGACCTTGTCGGTGCCCTGCGACCTTGTCTTTTCTAAGCACAGCGCACGAGCGTCCAGATAGACCGGATCGTTGAGCCCTGTCGTCGCTTCGGCGAGCTCAAACAGCTCTTGCCCGAAGTATTTCATCTCTTCCTCGCAATTCGGCCTGAGTACTTTCGTGTTTGTGATACCGTGCGTCCCCTCCTCTTTTTAGGCGTACTCTGAAAGAAGACGAATCACTCAGAACAATGAAAAAAACAGTGAATCCGCGAAGCCTGAAGAATCTTCGTTCCTGGCAAGAAGGCCAGAGCGGGAACCCTGGCGGTCGTCCGCGGAAGTTACTGACGGAGGCTTACCAGACACAGCTCGCCCGAATCAAGGAAGGCGACCCGCTCGGGAGAACCTATGCGGAGGCAATCGTGGACGCGCAAATCCAAGAAGCTCTGAAGGGCAACATCGCCGCAGCGAAAGAAATTGCGGATCGCACCGAAGGCAAAACAGGCCAGGCGGTCGAGTTTATCCCAGAGGCCGCCCCTGATCTACATCTGCACGTCAATTTCGTTGACTCAGACTCATCACAGCCCTGCGCCAAAATTTCGGGCTCGGCAGGCGAAATTGAAACCTACGTCGCCAGGTAGTGTTTGAAATCTGCTAGTGTGTCTTCTGCACTGCGGGCAATAAAAAGAAGAGGAGAGAAAATCGATGAAGACCCTGCTGCTGCTTTTCCTCTTGGCCGCATTCGCTGCTGGCGAAACCAAGGTCTATCTGCACACTGGAACTCAGGCGACGCGCTTAAAAGGAAGCCCGACAGACTAAAGAAGCTGTCCAAATCGACCCGCTCTCAGCGTATGCCAGAGCGATGCAAGCGTTCGCTTATCTACCTATTGATGTGGACAGGTGTCTGGAGAAGGCCCAGGAAACCTTGCAAATCGAACCCGACCATTTTCTCGGTCGTTGGGCTCAACTTGCCGCATTCAATTTACAAGGACGCTTCGCCGAAGCGGCGGAAGTAGGGGAGTTAGCGCTCAGAATGTCCGGCAGGTCTGTGTGGATGATGGGCTCCCTTGCTCGGACTTACGCGGCTATGGGAAAGCGCGCAGATTCAGAGGCGCTGTACATGGAACTCCTGTGGCGATCAAAACGTGAGTATGTAGACCCTGATGTCCTAGGTTGGGCAGCTTTCGCTGCCGGAGAGCGGGACGAAGCGATTCGATGCGAACAAGAAGCTTTTACGATTGGCGATCCTTCCTTGATCGTAGCCAAGTATTGGCCAGATTTTGCAGAATTACGCCAAGACCCTCGTTTCGTCGAGATCTTGATCAGCCGGGTATGGAAATAGCATGTTTCAACCACCGCTTCGCTTCCGTTTTGGCCAATCTGAGATCGACGAAAGAACGGGTGAACTTCGCAAAGACGGAAACAAGGTTCGCCTGCAGGAAATGATCATTGCCGACGAGATCAGTATTGCGGATCGTAACTTGCTCGAAGAAGTTCCGGCTGCGAACGGTGCGCATGAAGAAGACAATTTCCATAGGCTTGATGTCGGTTCCGGTGGCGATCATATCGACTGTGACCGCGATGCGGAGATTGTAGCTGTTATGGAACGACGAAAGCAGGTGCTCGTGCTTGGCGCCGGTATTGATCCAAGTCACATCCCCATTTTCGGCGACGTGTCGGGCTGTGCCAGCCCGGTAGGTGTCTGGGCGAAGTCGTTTCCCTTACCGAATTCCTCGCGCAGGATCTGCACGATGTCGTCGGCGCGGCTGTCGTCCTTGGCGAAGATCAGTGTTTTGGGGACCTCAGTACGGCCAGGGAAGATTTCGGTGAACAAACGATCCCGGAATGTCTGAATGATGGTACGGATCTGGTCTTTGGCGACTACGCTCCGGTCTAGTTCGTTGGCTCCGTACTTGAACTCCTCGTCCAGTTGTTGCCTTGGAGATGCACAGACTGCGTTGCGGCAATCCTAATTCTGGCCCAATTTTTGCGAACTCATTGTGTGGACGCCTGGGCCTCGACAACGTGCGCACTCGTGCCATTTTGCCTGCGCTAAATCGCTGTACGTATTGCGGCTTTCAGGAAGGTAAGAAGCACGTGAAACAAGAGCACGCATATGAACGTGACACACGCCTTCCTGAGTGGCACGGCTGGCACGCGGCGCGTCGCGGTCTCGGTTCTAATCTCTATCGCTTGGGTGTCCCAGACAAAGTTATTCAGGCGATTCTGAGGCACTCGAACGTTAACATCACCCTCGGTTATTACGTGAAGAGCTCAAGCTCCGACGTGATAGCAGCGATGGAGAAATTTGAGAAGAAGTTGGGGGTTCAAAGCCTTCGGGACACTGGTCGGACACTAGAATCGATTTCAAGCGCAACGCTTGAATTCTTAAACTAGCCCAATACAGGAGTTATAGTGGAGCCGACGAGCGGATTTGAACCGCTGACCTGCCGATTACGAATCGGCTGCTCTACCAACTGAGCTACGTCGGCCTGCTTTGATTTTAGATGCGGCCACCGCAGCCGTAAACAAGGCCCGGCCGTTCATGCCGATGTAGCTTGATATCTCTGGTATTCCTCCTCCGAGTGTGCCGGCAGCAGTACCCACAGCGTGTAGATGCCGAGTGCCGTTCCGAAAGGAACGTGAAAAAATAGGGAAATCACGCCGAGGACGATCGCCAGCATACGGGCCCAGGGCTGACGATTCAGAAGTCCCCATCCTGCGATAAACCCGGCCGCCGCCTTCACAATCGAAACAACACCCACGACGCTTATCAGGGGGTGCAGGAACAATGGCATATCTGCGGGACCCCATCGAGAAAATAATGTATTTGCCAGCACCAGAGCCACCACGCCGCCTACCGCGTCCAGCGCAGAAAGCGCCAGCCAGAGGATTCCAAGCAAGCGAACATGACCGGCCACGCGACCTGCCCGCGGAGTTGCAAACGAAATCAAGCCCTTGACGGCTTTTCCGCAACCGCTGCAAAATCCCTGACTCGCCTGCAGTTCCGCGCCACATTGGTCGCAATACATATCGCTCCTCCGCTACCCTCGGTCGCCGGCTAATAGATACGAAGTTTTCCGGAGCTTCGTTCCAGGGTTCAAAAAACGAAAAGGCCACCCGGCAAAAGGCGGCCTTTTCTTCAAGGGAGAATAGTTCCAACGGGTATGAAACCGCCAAAACTTTCTGGCGAAATCTTATGGGGCTGGCGCGGGGGTGTCAAGGAACTTTTTTGGAAATAAGTCTAATAATATCTATAAGTTAAATGTCGGTCATTAGAAAGCTATCACATGGCTCATTATGAGACAACTGGTTCTTTAAAATACGATAAAAGATTTGGATTTAATACCTTAAGGGGAATCCCGGCGCGGATAACGGGGCTCCGACAGATGCAACGCGATGATTTCGGTCTGCTCCGGACGGTCGAATATTTTCCCCGGGAGAAGGCGTTTTACGGCCACGCGAAAGCCTCCGAAGGCGAGTCCTGCCACCAGTGAGAGGCCGCAGACGATCGCGGCGAGCACGATTACTCCGACGATTAGATTGGCCGCATTGTCACGCCGCGTAGAGTAAGTATTCTCATTCCAGGTTACATCGGCTTCATAGTTCACGGAGGAAATGAGAGCCTTTGCGTCGCTGGGAGAAATCCGGCCGCCTGCCAGAACTAATATCGGGCCGCTACGCCGCGCGCTGATCGCCCCCCGCAGTTGATGTGACCGCTGCGCAGCATCGATCTTCTCCAATTGCTCTGCGGCGATCTGAGGCGTGGGATAACTGATCAGCATGAGAGTTGCAGGATTGTTGGAGATGGTGTAATCGCCGAGAACAACCTCGGCGCCCTTGCCGAAGTCCACGTAGTCCGGAGGAAGTGGCGCCTCGTTTTTTCCCAAACCTATTGGTCCAACTATGTATTTCGCCGTGTTTTTTGCGTAGCCATTTTTCGGCAGATAAGCGGGGAGGCCCGGCAGATTGCCAGTCGTTCCCGGGGGCCGGGGCAGCCCGTTTGCCAAGTCGCGGAGTTCGGCGGCTGACATGGCAGACAGCCGCTGGAATAGCGCATCGACGAGAACATTTCCCCGGTAAAACAGGATGCGCTCGTTCAGCGAGTATCCCTGATCGCCGATTTTTTCATTCAGCATCTGCGGTGATTTATAGAGAGTGAAGGCGCCGTAAGCGCCGCTGGCATCCTGAAAACGCGCGGCTTTGATCGTGAGCTTGCGTCCGTCTGTGCGCACGTAAGTTGCGCCTTCAAACTTGGTAAATCCATACTCCCTAAGTAGAGAGGCATTTACCGGGTCAGCCAGGGCTGGATCACTACTTGTCTGGGGTGCCTCCGTGAGCTTCCATCCCGCGAAAGACTGCGGCAAAATGGCCGGAGGGCGGACCTCAGCGCTGCCTTGATCACCGAAGCACATCGCGGCAAGCAGAAACAACTGAAGAGGGAAAATGAAGAAAAACGCTGAGGTTCTCATGAATGGACCCGCACGGCCCTGATAATTAGACTACAGATGGCAGAAAAAAGTTTCCAGACGGCAGGTTCACTCTGCCGAGGTCTTTTCCATCCGGCTGGCAACTTTGACGCCGCCCAGCCCGTTCACGTAGCGCGAAATTCCGCGATAGAGCGACTCAGCAATCCGCTGCCTGTAATCTGCAGTCCTGAGCCGCCGCTCGTCACTTGGATTACTAATAAAGGAGATCTCGGCCAATATGGAAGGCATATTCGCCCCGATGAGGACAACAAAGGGGGCTTTCTTCACGCCTCGGTTGCGAATTCCAGGAGCTCTCGCCGCCAGTCCCGTGTGGAGAGACTCCTGGATATCAAACGCGAACTCGCGCGATTCCTCGATCTTTTCTTTCAAGGCAATCTTCTTAACCAGGTCCTGCAGTTCATGAATAGATTTATCCGAGGCAGCATTTTCGCGCGCAGCAACGTCCAGAGCTTCGGGCGACGAGGTGAAATTTAAGTAATAAGTCTCCACTCCCCGGGCGTCACGGTCATGGCTGGAATTCGCGTGCACGGAGACGAACAGGTCCGCCTGCTCCTGATTGGCGATCGACGTTCTGGTCTCAAGAGGAATGAAGGTGTCATCGCGCCTGGTGAACACCACATTGGCTCCCAGTCGGGCCGCCAGCAATTTGCCAAGCCGCTTGCTCACGTCGAGCACCAGATCTTTTTCGAGCAGACCATTGGGACCAATTGTGCCGGTATCGTGGCCTCCGTGCCCGGGATCGATCACAATCTTGCCGATTTTCAATCCCAGCGCGCGGATTAACGACCGGTCACCTGTCGAGGTGGGCTCTGCCTCGCGCATGATCGTCTGTGAAATGGCGTGTCTCTCGAGCGCCGGGCGTGAACCCGAAACCTTGACAGGTTTCACTGGCTGCTTGCGAGGCGCCGGCGCGTCATCCTGAGTTCCCGCGTCGTCCCTGGCTTCAGCATCGGCTTCGACGACAACTTTTTTGGGCTTCCCGGCGGCCGCCTCCTTGGGATTATCCGGCCCCAAAATGATTTGATCTTCTGCTGGGGAATGTTCCCCAGGATCGGATTGGCTGGAACGACCGTCGCCACCGTGAAAATCGATAACCAGCCGGGGAGGACTGAGCAAAAGCGAAGCATTGTAGCCCACGTGGCCGGCAGTCTCAATCACGATTCGGGCCTTGCCGGAATTGAACTGCGCCATACGAACTTTCTTTACCAGGGCGTCGTCCACATCCAGGCTTTGGCCCACCAGAGCGGAGGACAATCGAGTATTCTTCAAGTCGAAAAAAATGCGGTCAGGGTTGCCAATGCGTTGCGAATCGAATTCAACATCCTGCTCCAGGTCGACCGTAATCCTGGTGTAGTCGGCTGCGGACAAATGCTGCACCGCCGTGACTCGAATCAACTTGCCGGTCCCCTTTTCATGGACGGATGGATGGGCACTTGGCGAGGCGCCGTTTGCGTCGAGGTCTTTTTCGGATGTCTTTTCGGTTGCAGAGTCCGGCTGGGATGATGCCTCGGCTGCCGCCCCCAATTCTGCCCGGGCCTCCTCCACCAACTTGCTGTGAGGATAACGGCGAAGCAGTTCCTCGAACGCTGCGCGGGCGTCCCCATCATCCCCCAGATCGTTCTTGTAAATTTCGCCAATTGCCAGCAGCGCTTCCATGCGGTGCTTGCTGCCAGGATATTCTCTGCGAAGGAATTTGTACTGACGAACGGCGGAGACCAAGACACTATCATCCTTGAAATGCCGGCCCATCTCAGCCGTGAGTTCGGCGGCGGCAAAGGCGCTGCCTTCGGCTTTGGTGGACGTGGGCGCTTCCAGAACGATTCGCCGATAGGATGCGATCACGGCCCGGTACTCACGGCGCGTGCGCGTCTGGTCGGCATGTCCCTTCAGGGTTTCGCGCTGCGCTTCAGCTTTTGCGAATTGAGTTTCAGCCCAGGACTGCGAGCGATGAATTCTTCCGTGGGCAATGCCGGCACTCAACAAGACGCAAATCAGCAAGGCGCTTACGCTCACTGCCCTTCGGCTGGAATCAAAGCTCTTCAAGTCGCTTCCCGTATTCTTTCCCGAGAGACTCTGTCCTGCGATCACTGGCGTGCAGATTGGCGCTAGGTTTTGAGATGCTTCAGTCCGTGTTGCTGATGTAAAGGACACCTCTGGAATCGCGGTGAACTCGTACTGGCTCACGGGAGGAGGCGCCCCCGAAATAACCTGGTCCGCCGCCGTACAGCTGCGTGATTCGCTTCACGTAATTTTGGGTTTCCGCGTATCGCGGGATCCCGGAATTTCGCGCTACCGCTCCCGCTCCGGCGTTGTAGGCGGCGAGGCTTAGCGGGACGTTCCCGCCATAGCTTTCCAGCAAATGTTTCAGGTGCCTCACTCCCGCGTCAATGTTCTCCTCGGGATTGAATGGATTGCTTACATTCAACTGGCGAGCTGTCTGCGGCATCAGCTGCATCAATCCCATCGCTCCTTTGCGGGAGAGAGCATTGGGATTAAAGTTCGACTCTACCTTAACCAATGCTCGCACCAGATTGGCATCAACTTCGTGGCGCGAGGCGGCCTTTTCGATGGCGGCGTCAATCTCCTTCTCTGTAAACCCGCTTCGCGGCGAGGAGTTTTGATTGCTCAGGAATTTATCCACTTCGGCAGCGGCTGATTTTGCGGCGCCCGCCTTGGCCTGCGGGACCGGCTTCCAGCGGCGTTCCGTTGGGCTCCAGAAGACCAAACGGCTCCTCTGCGAGGCAATCGCCGGCCTGGGGGCTGGAGCCGGCGCATCATTGACATAGACCTTGCGGCCCATATCGTCAGTCGCAGGGCTGATCGGGGCATTGGTTCCGGCTTCAAGGCAAGGTGCCAGGGAAAGGACGGTCGCGAGCACAGAAGTGGCCATCAGTGCGAATTGCAGGCTTTTTCGCATACCGGGACGAAGCTTCAGCGGGCAGAAAGCAGCCTGCACCTACCTCCCCGGAACCTGACGGAGATTCTTACCAGAGTAGAGCCATTATAGGCTGAAGCTACTCTCGAGACAACGCGACAGAGGGATTCGAACCACGATGGTAATGCTGTGCAAGTCATTCAAAGCAAAGTACTTGATGTGACGGCCGATCCTTGGGAAGTTGAGCCCGAGAGGAGATGGCGACGTGGAGAGTTGGCGGGAGCGCCTGGGATGAAAATTATCCTGGAATGTTTGGCCTACCGCTTTGGCACATTGCGCCAGAAAATGCTCAGCTTGAGCAAGCCCATACCCGATAGGGCCCTCAACCTGCTCCCACATTCACAAACCGAATCTGCCGCATCTACCAATTCTTCAAAGACCCACCATCGATCATCCAAGTTGCCCTTTGTTTTCACCGAGCAGAAACGATCCTTATCTGCTCCATAGATTTATTTTCTGAAAGTTTCTCTAATCGCAGCAAAAAAAACAATCAATTGGACACGCCCTTCGGCACGCAATACTTTTGCACCCAATACTTTTGTAATCGTTAGTCAGAAAAAGTCTTGGTTAGGTTCGAGAAAAATTGAATTGGCGTGACTCGGTATTGGCAGGGACTCACGTTAACGCGCCACAGAAGGCCGCTAAATAAGCTTTTGGAAATGGAGATTAACTTTGCGCATACGATTGCTGTGTTTTCTTCTTCTCTTTTTTGTAGTGCTTGCGATTCCGTCCCTTGGGCAGAGTGCTCCTGCGGACCCTCAGGAGGCGCCGAGTTCCGCTCCTGCTGACAGCACTGCCGACCAGACCAAGCCCGCCGGCCCGCAACCCCTGCCGATGCCCTCGATGTCAGGGCCGCTACAAACCGCTCCACCTCGTGAGATGGAAGGTGGAAAACTAGCAGTTACAGGAATTTTGAGTGGGATAGGCTGGACGGAAGGAAATCATATTACAGGCGACGCGGCGACTCACTGGGATGTCAGCAATGCTCAGGTCTTTGTCCAAAAGACGACCGGATGGTGGCAGTTTTATCTGCAAGGCGGCGCCTACAACTTGCCAGCTATCGGCCTGCCCTTCCTCTCGACTGCCGACACCGTGAAAAACATCTACGGACCTTTTCCGCAAGGTTATCTAAAGCTTGTTAAAGGGAATTTCAACGTAGAGGTAGGCGCGTTGCCCACACTGATCGGGGCCGAGTATACATTCAGCTTCGAAAACATGAACATCGAGCGCGGCCTCCTCTGGAATCAGGAAAACGCAGTCAACCGGGGTATACAACTCAATTGGACCCACAAGAAGCTCAGCACATCATTCAGCTGGAACGATGGCTTTTACTCTAACCGCTATACATGGCTGTTTGGATCCTTGGCTTACGCTTTCAATTCCTCGAACACCTTGGCCTTTGTGGGCGGCGGGAATGCAGGGGCGTACGCGAAGAACACGCTGGCGACACCTCTATATCTGAACAATGAGCAGATCTATAACCTGATCTATACCTACAGTCACGGGAGTTGGGTGGTCCAGCCATACTTCCAGTACACCGACGTGCCGACCAACCCCAAGATTGGAATACTTCAGGGAGCGGGCACCAAGGGAGGGGCGCTGTTGCTCACTTACAATTTCAAGCGCGGATTTTCACTGGCAGCCCGGCCTGAATACATTTCGACCACGGGAAGCGTCAACAGCGGTGCTATCAACTTGCTGTATGGCCCGGGCAGCGGCGCCTTTGCCTTCACGATGACCCCCACCTATCGCAAAGACGCGTTTTTCCTCCGTGGAGATTTCGCAATTGTTCACGCTACCAACTCAACGCCGGGTGCTGTTTTCGGTCCCGCCGGTCTGAGTGTTAACCAGCCGCGCGGTGTCCTTGAAGCAGGCTTCATGTTTTGATGACCACACGGAGACCGAGCACAGTGATGGTTTCCTTGCCGGGCACAATATCAGCCGGCCGGATACCGGCACAACGATGCATCAAGGAGACGCAGAACGACGCAAACCTCGGCACGATCTTCAGTTCACGACCGTCGAATGGAAGTAGGACGATTCGAAGTACGCAGCTTTTTGAACAGTCGCAGTTTGGGCTGACAATATGCGGACTGGTTTGGAGCGCGCAACCTCCTGCCATGACCACGATGGTTTTCAAGCCAGTCCGCGCCAACTTCTGAAAGGGTTCCAGTACTATCGCGAGAATTGATCCCGCATCGCGTCCCGGTGCGTTGACCGCCTGCCGGGCACTGGAAGCGATCCCGCCGCGCGGAGCGCTACCTGTGTGGCGCTAAACACCCGTAAGTCTCTGCTAAAATCCGCGCATGCCCGATTCCAAGTCCCGCGCCAGGAAAATTAAACTCCTGCTTTTCGACGTGGATGGCGTTCTCACCGATGGCAAACTCTTTTTCTTCCCAGCGTCCGCAGGCGTCCAGCCGCCTGTGGGGAAAAACACGGCCGAAAACAGCGACCGGGGCGGATTGAGTCTCACCAGCCAGGGCACGATTGAAGCGAAGGGCTTTCACGCTCACGACGGCGCCGCCATATCGCTGGCGCGAATTGCTGGAATCAGGACCGGACTGATTACGAAACGAACCTCAGAGACCGTCGCAATGCGAGCGCGCGATCTCAAACTGAACCACGTGCGCCAGGGAATTCAGGACAAGCTCGGGGTATTCCGGGAAATCCTGAATCAGGAGGGGATCACGTCCGCCGAGGCTGCCTTCGTCGGCGATGATGTGATTGATTTGCCGGTGATGTGGAACTGTGGCTTTGCCGTCGCCGTCGCCAACGCGCGCGACGAAGTGAAGCGCGACGCTCATTACGTGACCGAGCACGGCGGAGGCGACGGGGCACTGCGCGATGCGGTCGAGTTCATCCTGAAAGCCCAGAACAAATGGAAGAAAGTGGTCACGGAATACATTGGCGAGAGTGGTCCAGGAAGCCAGTGACCTCTATGCACAAGATCGGGGAGAACGTAGTTCGAGTTGAGGCGCAGGCCCTCGCAGACCTTGCGGACCGCATGGGCGGACCAATGGCGGCAGCTTTCAATGCCGGAGTGGAACTGCTTCACTGCTGCGCTGGACGAGTAGTGGTTACCGGCATGGGCAAAAGCGGGCTGATCGCACGCAAGATTGCGGCCACGCTCAATTCCACCGGGACGCCGGCAATATTCATGCATCCGGTAGAGGCGGTGCACGGAGATTTGGGAATGCTGGCGGCGGGAGACGTGGTGATCGCGCTTTCCGCCAGCGGCGAAACCGAAGAAATTTTGCAGCTGCTGGCGGCCATCAAGCGGCTTCGATTGCCGCTGATCGCAGTGACCTGCGATGAAGGCGTGGCGCGGGCGCCACTTCGGCAGGCTCCGGGCAGCCCCTCTACCGCGAATGCATTACGGAAAGCAAGTTCAGGCGGCGCCTCCACGCTTGCCGCCGCTGCAGATGTGGCTCTGAGTTGCGCGATCGCGCAGGAAGCATGCACGCTGGGGCTGGCGCCGACGGCTTCCACCACTGCCATGCTCGCCCTGGGAGACGCCCTGGCGGTTTCGCTGGCGGAGAAGAAGGGATTCAAAGAGGAAGATTTTGCCAGCCTGCATCCCGGAGGCAAGCTTGGCAAGCGGCTGGCACGGGTGGAGACGCTGATGCATTCCGGCGACACGATTCCGCGGGTCACTCCGCAGACGACAATGCCCGACGTGATTTATGAAATGTCGCGCAAGCAACTGGGAGTGACAGCGGTGGTGGAAGGCGAGATGCTGGTCGGCATCGTCAGCGATGGCGACCTGCGACGACTGCTCGAACGTCGGGGCAAAGAGGCGCTCGACCTCACCGCCGGTGAGTGCATGACCCGCAATCCCAAGATCATCTCCGGTCGCGAATTTGCCGCCACCGCCCTGGCCCTCATGGAGGAACAAAAAATCACTTCGCTGGTTGTGGTGGACAACGGAAAGTTGGCAGGCATCGTTCACCTGCACGATCTGTGGGGCACAGAATTGGTGTGAGATTTTTCCTGATGGCTGATGACCGGCGGCTACTATGACCTGGCAAATCTGGCTGCTGTTTGTGATCACCGAAGCCGTGCTGAGCGCAACGCCGGGGCCCGCCGTGCTTTACGTCCTTTCGCAGGGCATTCGGCGGGGGGCTGCCAAATCGGTTTGGGCCAGTTGGGGAATCCTGAGCGCCAACACCGTGTACTTTGCGCTGTCGGCAACCAGCTTGGGCGCAGTGATTATCGCGTCCTACAAACTTTTCTTTCTTATCAAGTGGGCCGGGGCTGTGTATCTGGTTTATTTGGGAGTCGCCAGCTTTTTCGGCAAGACCTCAGCTCTGGTCCTGCCTGACGCAAACACTGATGCGCACACCGGCCCGCGCATTTTGCGCGACGGATTTTTGCTGCAAGCCGCAAATCCCAAGGCCATACTGTTTTTTACGGCCATCCTGCCGCAGTTCATCGATGCCCGCCACCACGTGGCTTTGCAAATTTTGGTGCTGGGCCTGAGTTCGATTGTGGTCGAGTTCGCAATTCTCTTCACCTACGGACAGCTGGCCGGCCGCGCCCTTTCAACCGCCCGTAGCCCACGATTCGAGAAGCTGACCAACCGCATCGCCGGATCGCTGCTGATCGGCGCCGGAATCGGTCTGGCGAGATTGCGGAGGACTTGAACAACCCTCGTCATTTCGAGCGATGCCGAGGGTTTTACAAACCCAAATTGTCATTTCGAGCGAAGAAGATCATTCGCTTGCCGAATGATCTCCGCAGTCGAGAAACCCGCTTTTTTGACTGATGGTTCCATCAACTGAATTACAATCCAGCCATGTACCACTATGATCCCGCTACCGCGCTAGAAGAGCTAAGCGAAGAAGCCCTCCTGCCTAACCCAGTCCGGGTCCGCGACATGATTCTGCGCAAACGCCTCACTGCCGGGCGCTCCCTGGAGCTGAACCGGCTCTTTCTGGAATATCAGAAGTTTTTCGGGGAGGCCGAGAAGTTGGGAAAGGAAATTCTGAAGCAGTTGGCGAACAATTAATGATTCGGGTGACTACGACGTCGATGCCAGCCAATTAGCAGACGCTGGGAATACACTTCGCACATAGTCGTCTGCATGCGCGTCGCGCCAAGCTGCCTTCCCGGCCATACAGGGCCCGCAACAGGTCAGATTCCGCCTCTTTCGCCTTTTCTCGTTGCTTTCTTCCGTTTTCGGCTCATGTCAGAGGATAGTATCGGCTAAATCCGTGCGGACTCGCAATTGGATTAGTGAGCCTTGCACTTTCCCCTGCTACAATACCCAATTCCACTCTCATGCGGGACCCCCACATGCACCTCTGGTCACAGCTTTTCATTCCCACGCTGCGCGAAGCTCCGGCCGACGCGGAGGTCGCCAGCCATAAGTTCCTGGTCCGGGCCGGGTACGTTCGCCAGCTGGCCGCCGGAATCTATTCCCATCTTTTTTTAGGCAACCGGTCGTTCAACAAGATAACCGCGATCGTGCGCGAAGAGATGGACCGCATTGGACAGGAGTTCTACCTTCCCGCGCTGCATCCTCGCGAGTTGTGGGAAGCAAGCGGCCGATGGGCCGTCATGGGGGACAATCTGTTCCGGCTAAAGGACCGCAAGGGCGCCGATCTTTGCCTCGCCATGACGCACGAGGAAAACATGACGGAGATCGCCCGCAAAGAGCTGCGCAGCTACAAGCAGCTTCCGCAGATCTGGTATCAAATTCAGTCCAAGTTTCGCGACGAGCCGCGGCCGAAATCAGGCCTGTTGCGAGTGCGGCAATTCATGATGAAGGATTCGTATTCCTTCGATATCGATGCCGCCGGGCTTGACGTCTCGTATCACAAGCATCGCGACACATACTGCCGGATATTCGACCGCTGCGGCTTGAACTACCTCGTCATCGACGCTCACTCCGGCGCCATGGGCGGATCGCAATCCGAAGAGTTCATGGTTTACACCCCCGCCGGAGAAGACCAGGTCGTCAGTTGCGCGAACTGCAAGTATGCCGCCAACCTGGAAAAAGCCTCATCGAAACTGGACGCAGTCGCCGATCTTGCGCCTGAAGGCAATGGCGCGCCGCTCGAAGTTCACACCCCAGGGCAGAAAACTATCGAAGATGTGGCGCGGTTCCTGGGCGTCTCTCCGAAGAACAAGATCAAAACTCTGGCCTTGATGATCGATTCGAAAGATGACAAATCGGGCAGGCCAACCTGGCAAGGGGTTGTGGTTCTGGTCCGAGGAGATCATCAGCTCAACGAAGCCAAGCTCTCTACTGCGCTCGCGGGAAAAGAAGCCCGGACGATGCAGGAAGAGGAGATCCGGCAACTGTTCCATTCGCCGGCGGGATTTCTGGGGCCTTTGGGAGTGGACTGGGCCAGGAATGCCAACGATATCGCCCGGCCCATCCTGCTGGTGGATAAAGCTCTCGAGGGCCGCACCAACCTCATTGCGGGGGCCAATAAAGAGGACTATCACGTTAAAAACATTACTCCGGGACGCAACTTTGAACCCACCGCCTACGTTGATCTGCGCGCGGTAGCGACTGGCGAGCCTTGCCCAAACTGCGGCGCACCCCTACGCATGGATACGGCGGTGGAGGTCGGACACATCTTCAAGCTGGGTTATAAGTACTCGGAATCCATGGGCGCGCGCGTGCTCGACAAGAACGGCAAGGAAGTCACCCTGATTATGGGCAGCTACGGAATCGGCATTGAGCGAATCCTCACCGCTGCCATCGAGCAGAGCAATGACGAAAACGGCTTCTGGCTTCCTCCCCAGATCGCACCCTTTGAGATCATAGTTACCCCCACCAATATTGGCGACCAGAGGCTCAAAACTACCGCCGAAGAAATAGCCAGCCGCCTCGATGGCGAAGGTTACGACGTGTTACTCGATGACCGGGATGAACGGCCAGGGGTTAAGTTCAAGGACGCGGACCTGGTGGGTATTCCATTCCGGGTGAACGTGGGAAAGAAAGTTACCGAAGGCACCGTGGAGGTGGTTCAGCGCTCGACACGCCACTCTCTCGATGTTAGCATCGGCGCAATATCAGAGTATTTTCAACAAGTTCTAGGGCCGTCACCAAAGTCGTAGTACGCGATGCGGCCCTCGGAGTGCTATGAGCAGCTTCAAAATGTTCTTCGGGATTTTCGTGATTGTGGCGAGCGTTTACATTGGCGCGAAGGTGATTCCTTCATACTATGGAAATTATCAGTTCCAGGACGCCATCAAGAGCGAAGCCACTCTCGACACCTACACGCCCAAAACCGAGAACGACATTCGTCGAGTCGTGTTTCGCAAAGCGCAGGACCTGGAGATTCCCATTGCCGAGGAGGGAATTCAGGTACAGCGGCAAGGCACCCAGTTCAGCGGATTGGTCATCATTCGCGCTCCCTATGTCGTGCACGTCGACCTTCCTGGATATCCCTTAGACCTGCACTTTGACGCTTCCACCGAAAACAAGAGCGTATTCTAGGACCCACGAGCTGCGGCGAAAAATCGCCACCCCTCAAATCATTTAGAATGGAATTCGCCCTTCGGCAGTTTCGGGGGAAGCTCTGGTAACGAATTCTCGCGCCGCCTCATCTCAAAAGCAGTGGCATGAATCCGTCTAGCGCTGAGGGGTAGCTCCGCCAAATCCATCGTGACTGTCAAACTTAGAATTCCGCGCGGCCACGACCGGGCAGGCTCTCGCCGCGGCTTTTTCGGTCGCGATCCAGTGCTGCGGGTTGCGCTGATCACTTTCGCCGTCCTTGCCGGAGTCTTTGTTGCCTTCTTCTCCTACCAGTATGTGAAGTACGACCGCATTATCGCAAAGCGATTTAAGGGCGCGGTCTTTGCCAATTCAGCGAAGATTTATGCAGCCCCACACATTGTGGGCGCCGGCGATAAGGCTGAACCCAAAGAAATTGTCGCGGAACTCCGCCATTCCGGTTACTCAGATAAATCAGGGGAAGCCCCTATGGGTAGCTACCGTGTAACCGGAAACACGGTTGAGATCCACCCCGGGCCGGGGTCGTATCACAGTCCGGAGCCTGCCGTAATTCGCATTCGCGACGGCCGCGTACAGAGTATTACCGGAAATTCGGGCAGCCAGCTGGATGCGTATGAGCTTGAGCCCCAGATGATTACCTCGCTATTTGAGGGAGACCAGCGGTCCAAACGCCAGGTGGTTCACTACGACCAAATGCCGAAGATTCTGGTGGACGCAGTTTTAGCCATCGAGGACCGGCGCTTCTTCCAGCACAACGGCGTGAATTTTGGACGCTTTGCGGAAGCTGCGTGGATTGACTTTAGCCGCCAGCGCCATGAGCAGGGCGGCTCCACTCTCACCATGCAACTGGCCCGCGGATTTTTTCTAACGCCGGAAAAGACGGTCAGGCGCAAGCTGACGGAAATGCTAATCGCCATTGAACTGGAACAGAAATTCAGCAAGCAGCAAATTTTTGAGTTTTATGGCAACTGGGTTGATCTGGGCCAGCGCGGGTCGTTCCAAGTCAGCGGTTTCGCCGAAGCCTCGCGCGGCTATTTCAATAAAGATCTCAAAGACGTTACTCTTCCAGAAGCTGCACTGCTGGCCGGGATCATTCAGCGGCCAAGCTACCTTTCGCCGTACCGTCATCCGGAGCGCGCTCTCGACCGCCGCAATCTGGTGCTCGACAGCATGGTCGAGACCCACGCCATTAACCGCGAACAGGCCGACAAGGCCAAGGCCACCCCGCTAAAGCTGGCCGCTCCGAACGTGGAAGCCAGCGACGCGCCTTACTTCGTGGATCTGGTGCGCGAAACCATGATCAGCAAGTTGCCAGAGCGGGAGATGAATGATCAGGCGTATCGGGTGTACACCACCCTCGATCCCGATCTGCAGCGGGCGGCCGCGCAGGCGGTGGAAACCGGAATCAAACTGGTGGATGACCAGGTGACCAAGCGCCGCACCAGGCGCATAAAAGTCGGCAAAGGTAAGTACGAAACCAAGGTAGAACCGGGTCCGCCGGTGCAAGTGGCGCTCATTGCGATGGATCCTCATACCGGGGAAGTGCTCGCTCTGGTGGGAGGCCGCAACTATTCAGTTAGTCAGTTAAACCACGCGGTCGCCCATCGTCCGACCGGCTCCATCTTCAAGCCCTTCGTCTACGCCGCCGCAGTGAATACCGCTCTGGACGGAACCACTCCAGTTTTGACGCCAGCTTCGATCGTTCCCGATCAGCCCGGCACGTTTTCGTATGGCGATCAGATTTATGAACCCCGCAACTACAAAGAGGAGTACCACGGCGACGTCACTGCCCGGTATGCGCTGGCGATGTCGTTGAATAATGCCACGGTAAAGCTGGCGGAAGAAGTTGGGTATGACAAGATCGCGGGGCTGGCGAAGTCCGCCGGCATCACCTCCGTGAAAGCGACCCCGGCCATGGCGCTGGGCGCGTACGAGGCCACTCCGCTGGATATGGCAGCCGCCTACACCCTGTTCGCTAACAACGGCGTGCGGGTGTCGCCGCTCATGGTGAAATCGGTCCGCAATGCGCATGGCGATCCAGTGATGAACTTCAATACGGACAACCGCCCGGTGCTTGACCCGCGCGTTGCCTTTGTCATGACTGACATGCTGGAAGGCGTCATTAATTATGGCCTTGGCTTCTCGGCGGTGCGGGGGCGAGGCTTCCAGCAGCCGGCCGCCGGGAAAACTGGCAGCTCCCACGACGGATGGTTTGCCGGCTATACCAGCAATCTGGTTTGCATCGTATGGGTCGGCTTTGATGATTACAGCGATATCCACTTGAGCGGAGCACAAACGGCAGCGCCAATCTGGACGGAATTTATGAAAAAAGCCGCGCTGCTGCCACATTACTCGGATATGAAAGCTTTCTCTCAGCCCTCAGGGGTTGTGGACGTTCAGCTCGACAAGGTCACAAATCTTCTGGCAACCCCGTCATGTCCCCAAACGTATTACGCTGCATTCATCGTAGGCACGGAGCCTACTAATACTTGCGATCAAGGAACCGGCATTCAGGGCGTTCTATCCAGAATATTCGGCCTGGGGAACCAGCAGCCCGTGCCTCCGCAGGATGGTGCGGGCCAGCCCGGGCAAAAGAAAAAGGGATTCTTGGGCAAAATTGCTGGTATTTTTAAGGACGGCAAGCAGTCGAACCCTCCTCCTAAACCGCCGGACGCCGGCAGCGCCCATTAAGTGGATCCGCAACCCGGCCTCCGGCGTTTCTGCCGGAGAGTAGCTGCTCGGGGCAACCATGGTTTTTACAAGGTCTTCAGCTTTGGCATTGGCTCTGGCGTTTGCATCCCTTCTTTCAGTTCTTCCTTCTCATGGCTCAGGCTTAGACCAGGCTCAAATAAACCAGGTTCAGATCGCTCCTCCCATGAGCCAGGTCCAATCTCCTTCCAAAGACGCGTCTGCTGAAGAACTGGAGAAGCAAGGCGACAGCCTTCGCGCCCGGAAGGAATATCTGGATGCGATTGACTACTATCGGGCGGCGCAGGGAAAGGGGGCGAACACCGCTTCCGTCCTCAATAAGATTGGCATTGCCGAGTTGATGCTGCAACGCTACAAGGAAGCGGGTAAGAGCTTCGAACAAGCCATTAAAAAAGACAGGAAGTTTGCCGAAGCTTACAACAATCTGGGAGTGATCCACTACGAGCGGCATAAGTACGGTGCGGCAGTTAAACAGTACAAGAAGGGCCTCGAAATCCAACCTGAATCAGCTTCGTTCTATTCGAACCTGGGTGCCGCTTATTTCGCCCGAAAGGAATTCGAGCATGCCAGCCAGGCATACGCGAAAGCCGTACAGCTTGACCCGAGTATTTTCGAGCATACCTCGCACACTGGAATTGCGGCGCAAATGGCGTCCCCCGAAGACCGGGCGCATTACGATTATGTTGTGGCCAAGTTGTACGCAAAAATGGGCGATCGGGACCACTCCCTACAATTCCTTCGCAAAGCCATCGAAGACGGCTACAAGGTTAAGAATGAAGTTTATAAAGACCCCGAATTTGCCGAACTGCGAAAGGACACTCGTTTTGCGGACTTAATGAAAGCCAAGCCCCCGGCCATTCCGGAGTAGAACAGCACTTAGCTTCAGTCGTTAAACCGCAGTCCGGAGATGATTTTCAGTACTCGATTTTTTCCTGAGTTCATCCGAAACTCCCGGTAGCCATCGGGGTTTCCTTTTGCAGAAGCAAAACACGCCCGCCGGCCGCCGACCCGAGCACGCCCCAAGCAGCGCGGCCGGCGCGGGCCGTGTTTTCAAACTGGCGCGTCCTCTCGCGCCGCTGATATTCTTCCCTTTCCCCAGGAGGACCCAATGTCTTTCAGCCTCGAAGGCCGGGTGGCCGTCGTGTTCGGAGTAGCCAATAAGCGCAGTATCGCCTGGTCCATTGCGCAGGGCCTGCATCAGGCAGGCGCAAAGTTGTCCATTACATATCAGAACGAGCGTCTGGAACAAGAAGCCAGGGACCTGATTCAGTCCCTTCCTGGCGCCGAAGGTTTCATGTGCGACGTTTCCAAGGATGAAGACATTGAGCGGGTCTTCTCGCAACTGAAACAACGCTATGGCAAATTGGACGTGCTTGTGCACAGCGTCGCGTATGCGCCTGCGGAAGAACTGAAAGGCGAGTTTGTGAACACTTCCCGCGAAGGGTTTCGAGTCGCTCACGACATCAGCGTGTATTCGCTGATTGCGCTCTCACGGGCGGCTGCGCCGCTCATGGAAGATGGCGGCAGCATATTGACGATGACCTACTACGGCGCCGAAAAAGTTGTGCCTCACTACAATGTCATGGCTGTCGCTAAGGCGGCATTGGAGTGCACGGTGCGGTATCTGGCCAATGACCTCGGGTCGAAAAAGATTCGCGTCAATGCCATTTCCGCAGGACCGATCAAGACGCTGGCTGCGCGGGGGATCTCCGGGCTGGGAGACATGCTGAAATCCCACGCCGGCCGCGCGCCGCTGAAGCGCAACGTGGAGGTAAACGAAGTCGGCGCAACCGGAGTATTCCTGGCTTCAGATGCAAGCTCGGGAATTACCGGAGAGGTGATTTACGTGGATTGCGGGTACAACATCATGGGATTTTGAATAATTTCAGATTCTGTATTTAGATCTTAGACTGCAGCTCGTAACTTGCGTCAGACAATCTGAAATCATAGGTCTGAAATCTGCCATCCGTCACTCACCCGGATCCTTCTCTCATTCTCGTCAATCCGCTCCAGAGCTATCTCCATATCCCGCTCGCGTTCGAAGCGCGCAAATTTCTCTCCCCATTCGATCAGAAGAACGCTGTCGTCTCCCATTAGGTCATCGAGTCCAAGCGTCTCCAATTCGCGCGGCGTATCCACCCGATAAAGGTCAACGTGATAGAGAGTGGCTGAGGGTCCGCGGTATTCATGGACCAGAGTAAATGTAGGACTGGTGACATCGTCTTCCGAGGCGGCCTGAAAACCCAGCGCGATGCCCTTGACCAGTGTGGTCTTGCCCGCGCCCAGATCGCCGCGCAGAAGCACGACCTTCGGCGGCGCCAGCCTGGACGCAAACTCGCGTCCCAGCGCGATTGTCTCCTCGGCAGAATTTGTGGTGAATTCCTGCGTCATGCTGCGGCTGTGCCAGTATAGCCGGACGCGACTAAGGCTTGGGCGAAGTCCAGTGGCTGGAACGCAATCCCGCGAAACTCGTGTCACCAAGGGATTCCACAGTCGTTCGCAGCGCCTGGTGATGGTCGTCGCCGAGGGCCACGAAGCGGAAGGGTTGTAACACTCTCTCGGTCGCCGATCGCACGGGATGGAGCATTTCTGCCATACCCTGGACCCCACCCGATTGTGTCTGAAAAGCAATTTCCACAAAATCGCCTTCGCTTAGTGCGCGCGGCAGCTGCAGCAAACCTCCGGTGACGGAGACGACCTGCAGTTTGGCTTTGGCCCGCTGGCCATCAGTCAGCCTGATCAATGCAGCGGTTGGCAACTGAACGCGAGTGGCACGGTGGAGGGGGTGGGGCTGCGGATAGTGTGTCATGCCGGAAACCACTATGGCACCGCTTCCCAAACTGGGCGAGGTTACCGAAGTACAGTGTCCGGACCCTCAACACTTTGGCGGTCAAGCACCGATTTTCACCCAGATTTCTACCCCTTTCCCGCCCCCTCGCCGGAACGCTTCCGGAAGACTTTTCACCAGATCGGTCGCAACCATCGAGTGCTCACCCACGTTTTCGCAGGCAATGTCGCCCGCCAATCCATGCAAATAAACCCCAGCCAGAACCGCCTCGAACTGGCGCTTCGGATTTTGCGCCAGCATCCCCGCTATGATTCCGGTGAGAATGTCTCCCGTGCCGCCTGTCGCCATTCCAGGATTTCCGGTTGTATTCGCCCACGCCTCTCCGTCCGGCCTGGCGACGATGGTGCGGTCGCCTTTAAGGACCAAAATCAGTTGGTGTTCGCGCGCGAACGAGCGCGCAACATTGATTCGATCGCGCTGAATTGCCGTCGCGCTCAAGCCGGTAAGCCGCGACATTTCGCCGGGATGCGGCGTCAGGACCAGAGTTCTGCCCTGTCCGTTCAACTCCTTAACATTGGCTTCGCCTTCGAAGGCATTCAGTCCGTCGGCATCGAGGACGGTTGGGATTTTAAATTTCTGAACGGCGGCGCGCACAAATTCTGCTGTCTCCGGATGGCGTGACATTCCTGGCCCAATGGCAAGTACGGTTTTCTTGTCAGCAATTTGTTCCAAACCTTTTTGGCCTCGCATGGAAATACTTCCGGCTTCAGTTTCTTCTAGTGATTCGGTCATCAGCTCAGGATGGAATCCGGCAATGATGCTGAGGATCGAACGCGGCGCCGCCACGGTCGCCAGTCCGGCACCGGCGCGCAGCGCGGAGAATCCGGCCATGGCCGCAGCTCCGGCCTTGCCCATGGATCCGCCTACCACCAGCACGTGGCCGTACATCCCCTTGTTCGAACCCCTAGGACGCGGAGCCATCAGCGCGACAATTTCTTGGGACGTGATCACGTTCAGGTTCAACGCAGATCGAATCGCCTCATCAGGAGAACCGATGCGTGCAACTATGGTAGGCCCCGAAGCCAGGTGTCCAAAAATATGCGCCGGACGCGGTGCGGTAAAGGTGACAACCGCATCCGCGCGTGCCACGGCTCCCGTTTGCTCACCCATCACGTCAGCGTCGGCGCCCGAGGGAATGTCCACCGCGATTATCGGCGCACTGGCTGGGTTCATTTTTGCAATCGCTTCGGCGTATGCTCCGCTTACCGGGGGACGGAAGCCGGTGCCCAGAATGGCGTCGATCAGAACATCGCAGCGCAACACCGCGCTTGAATCTGATTTCTCCCACGTGTTGAAAATCACAAAAAGTGGGGCAGCCGATGGCGGGGGCAGCTTTTTGTATTTCTCTGCCGCATCACCGCGCAGTTCTTCAGAATTTCCGAGCAAAAGCAGGCGTACTTCTTTGCCCGCTTCATGCAGTTTGCGCGCGGCCACGAAGCCGTCGCCGCCGTTGTTACCTTTGCCACAGATGACGCTGAAAATCTTGGCGCCTGGATATGCAGACAATGCAAATTTCGCCACTGCCGTGCCCGCATTTTCCATCAACGTGAGCGACGGGACGCCAAATCGCTCGCTGGTCAGGCGATCAATCTCGCGCATTTCGGCAGCAGTGACGATTTTCATTCAGCCATCAGCCTTCAGCGGTCAGCCATCAGCTTAACCCGAACAGATTTCATTGACGAGGTCGATGACAAGAAAAGGAACAACGGAGCGGCAAACGCGGTTGACGATCGCACGGTCCAATAACGCCAGGGTCGAATAACTAAAGACGGCCGCTGGCTCTCAGTCCGCCATGGTCGCATTTTTTGGAAGAAGTGGCAAAGCTTGTACCTTGCTGTGATAGCGGCTGTACGTGAAGTAGACAACCAGTCCAATGCCGAGCCAGATGAACAAACGTGCCCAGTTGACCCATCCCAGCTTGTACATCATGTAACCATTGGATAGAACGCCAAGGATTGGGACTAATGGCACCCAAGGTGTCCTGAAAGGACGCACCTGATCAGGATCAGTACGCCGTAGTGCCAGGACTGCAAGGCAGACGATTACAAAAGCCAACAGCGTTCCGATATTTACCATCCGGCCAATATCATCAATCGGGGTCAGGCTGCCTACCACCGCCGCCAGCAAGCCGACCAGAATCGTGTTTTTCCACGGGGTACGGAATTTCGGATGTATATCGGCGAAAAACTTCTTGGGCAGCAGGCCATCGTTGGCCATCGCGTACAGTACCCGTGTCTGGCCGAGAAGCATGACTAGCATTACGCTGGTCAGCCCCGCTAGCGCGCCTAGCGTAATGATGTGAGAGGCCGTGCTCAATCCGCGGTCCATGAAGGCGCGAGCGATGGGAGCTTCGATGTTCACTTCGCGCCACGGCACCATGCCGGTAAGTACCGCCGCTACCAGGATGTACAGGACGGTGCAGACCAGCAGTGAGGCAATAATTCCAATCGGCAAGTCACGCTGCGGGTTCTTGGCTTCTTGCGCTGTCGTCGAGACCGCATCGAATCCGATGTAGGCGAAGAAAATATAGGCCGCTCCAGCCCCAATGCCAGAAAATCCGTAAGGGGCGAATGACGACCAGCTCATTCCCCAATTCCCCCTGCTCACGTATTGAAATCCCAGCCCAATCACGAATAGCACGACAGCAAGTTTGATGACGACAATGGTTGCGTTGAAGCGCGCGCTCTCCTTGATTCCAATCACCAGAACCGCGGTAATCACCATGGCGATGATGAACGCTGGCACGTTTATGCCAATTTCGTGACCAAAGAGTGTAGGCGCCGCCAGCAGATCGTGCCCCCTCTGCAGCAGTTCCGGAGATTGCGCGCTCATGACGGCAGTAACCTTGGCGAGGAAAGCCTGGGTGCCCGGCACCAGCGATGGATCCGCGGCCTGCGCCATTTGCCGGGCGACGATAGTTTCCGCCTGCCTCAGACCCGTCCAGTGGTCGTATGCAAGCCACAGGGGCATCTTCAGATGCAGAATATTAAGCAGCTCGATGAAGTGGTTCGACCATCCCGATGAAACCGTGCTCGCGCCCATCGCGTATTCGAGCGTGAGGTCCCAACCAATGATCCAGGCAAAAATTTCTCCTAGAGTCGCATAGGCGTATGTGTATGCACTTCCCGCCAGCGGGATCATCGCGGCGAACTCCGCATAGCACAGACCGGCGAAGGCGCAGCCTAATCCTGAGAGAACGAACGAGAGCATCAATCCAGGACCCGCATAATGCGCTCCCAATCCAGAAAGCACGAAAATGCCGGCGCCGATAATGGCCCCCACCCCCAGTGCCGTAAGCTGAAACGGGCCCAACGTGCGTTTCAGGCTGTGGGTGCCTGATTCCTGCGCTTCTGACATGAGCAAATACAGAGGCTTTCGAGCCAGCAAGTTCGCCATTTTAGTTAAACTCTCCTCAAACGACGGGTGATTGGTTTGCGGCCGGTCGCAAACGCCATGCGAAATACACCGGAATCCCCACCAGCACGATGATCAGCCCGGGCCAGGTAAATTGCGGCTTGTAACGCAACAGTACGATATCAATGAAGAGCGCCATTATGATGTAAATCGCCGGTAGCGCCGGATATCCAAATGCCCGGTAAGGCCGCGCAGCGCCCGGACGTTTGTACCGCAGAAAGAACAGGCCTGCGATTGTCAGGATGTAAAACACCAGCACGGCAAAGACCACGTAATCGAGCAACTGGCCATAGCTCCCGGAAACGCACAGAATGCAGATCCATGCCATCTGGACCATCAGCGAGACCACTGGAGTCTTATACGTGGAATGCAGCTTCCCTGCTTTTCGAAAGAACAGGCCATCTTTCGCCATCGCATAATAAACGCGTGCGCCGGAGAGAATTAGCCCGTTGTTGCAGCCGAAACTGGAAATCATGATTGCCGCAGCCATCAGATAGCCTCCCAGAGTTCCGAACATCTGCGTCAGCGCAGCCGTGGCCACACGATCTTCCGTAGCGTGCTGAATTCCCCGCTCCAGGACGGTTGCGCCGTCTGCCGCGCCCACCAGCGGCAGTACGTTCAAATAGATCACGTTGCAAGCGATGTAGAGTGCGATCACCACCCCGGTGCCGGCAGCTAGCGAAAGTGGCAGGTTGCGGCTAGGGTTCTTCACTTCTCCGGCGGTGAAAGTTACGTTGTTCCACGCGTCGGCGGAGAACAGCGAGCCCACCTGGGCCACCGCGAGGATTGTCAAAGTACCGACCAGAGCGATTGCCCCGCCCGCCCCGACCTGGACCGGATGCAAGTCGCTCAGTCCCGCATTGCGCCAGAAGTTTGCGCCAAAGTTCGCCGCCAGCGCCTCCGCATTACGGCCGATAAAGAGTCCGACAAGCACCAACCCCAGCAACGCTGAAACTTTGGCGAAGGTGAAGGCATTCTGGATCATGGCCCCGGTCTTGACGCCAAAAATGTTGATCACCGAAAGTGCTACGACCATCACGATTGCCATCAAGTTTTGGGTGTTGAGGCCCACTTCCATGCCGCCGAGCTTCATCGGTCCGATTTGGTAACTGGGAGCAGACCAGTGCAAGTTGAGCAGCCAGTGGGAGGAAGAAATCGAAGGGAAGAAGACGCCCAGAAACTTGCCGAAAGCGACGCCGACCGCAGCAATGGTCCCCGTCTGAATCACCAGGAAAAGTGTCCAGCCATAGAGAAAGCCCCAGAGCGGCCCCAGCGCCTCGCGCAGATAAACGTACTGTCCACCGGCGTGCGGCATCATGGCAGCCAACTCGCCATAGCTGAGCGCGGCCACGATGGTCATGAATCCGGTAACTATCCAGGCGCCGATCAGCAATGCCGGTGAATTCACTTCCCGCGCAATTTCGGCCGAAACCAGGAAGATGCCCGATCCGATCATCGAGCCCATGACCAGCATGGTCGCGCTCGTCAAGCCCAGGCCCTTAATGAACTCATTGTCCGTTACGCTTGGACGAACTGCAACGGCTGGCTTCACTTCAACGCTCAACAGTCCTCCCGGTCCGATTCCTGTGTACGGCAGCTGCGATTCGCGCCCCCAAGACTTTAACCTAGAATGCGCAAAAATTCTTCTGCTGATTTGCGGGCATCCCGTGTCAGATCAGATATCACGGCCACACAGTCTGCTCCGGCCTCGATCACCGCCCCGCAGTTTTCACGTGTGATGCCGCCGATCGCAACAAGCGGCTTCTGGGTCAGCCCGCGAGCGATTCGCACACCTTGAAGGCCTACGGCCGGGTCCGGATTGAGCTTGCTTGCAGTCGCGAACACTGGCCCGATGGCGACGTAGTCTGCCGAACTTTTATCTGCGTCTCTGACCTGCGGAGGGTTGTGGGTCGAAAGGCCTATCCAGCGTCCGCTCCCGATAATTTTTCGCGCGCCTTCAGGCGAAAGATCATTCTGGCCCAAGTGCACTCCATCGAATTCCGCTGCCAGCGCCAGGTCGGCGCGGTCGTTCATGATCAGTTTGGCACGGCCGCCGGCCACGCGTTTCAGTCCTCTCGCCTGGCGCAGCATGACTGCCGCCGCTCCCGGCTTATCGCGATATTGAAGAAGCCTTACTCCGGCGCCGGCCAATTCTTCCGCCGCTTCCAGTAGGGCTGGGAAGTCACGGAAGCAGGAGGTGTCCAGGATCGCGTAGAGGCGGGGCAATGAGATCATTTGCAGTGTACGGACAGCTACGCCGGAACCTTGACCTGCTTTTCTTGTGCGTTCCTGGCCAGAAATCGCTCAATGAAGGAGGTGTCGGTGTGACCGGCGCGGAACTCCGGGTCGAGGAGGATCTTCCGATGTAGCGGAATGGTGGTATAAACGCCCTCCACGATAAACATTTCCAGCGCGCGCGACATTCGCGAAACCGCCTCGGCGCGGTCTTTTCCGCGAACGATGAGCTTGGCAATCAGGGAATCATAATAAGGAGGGATGGTGCCTTCGGCATATGCCGCTGTGTCCACTCGGACGCCGGTGCCGCCGGGTGGATGGAACGACGTGATTTTTCCCGCGGACGGAGTGAATTTTTCCGGGTGTTCGGCGTTGATGCGGCACTCGATCGCGTGCCCGCGGTGCACCACCGGACCATGCAGCACATTTTCCAGGCTTTCGCCCGCCGCAAGCAGTATTTGGCTCTTTACCAGGTCCACATCGGTGACCATTTCGGTAACCGGATGCTCTACCTGAATGCGGGTATTCATCTCAATGAAATACAGACGCCGGTCTCGGTCCATCAGGAACTCGATCGTCCCCGCGTTCACGTAGCCGATGTCGGAAAGCGTCTGGCATAAGGTTTGGCCAATTTCTTCGCGCAACTCCGGCGTGACCTGGGTGGAGGGCGACTCTTCAAGCAGCTTTTGATGGCGCCGCTGGATGCTGCATTCGCGTTCCCCTAGACTGGCAACAGTCCCGTACTGGTCGGCTAGAACTTGAAATTCGATGTGCCGCGGGTGCTCTACATATTTTTCCATGTAGAGATCACCGTTCCCAAATGCCGCGGAGGCTTCTGACTGCGCTGCCTTGAACAGTGCCGGAAGGTCTTCTTCGGTGCGGATAATACGCATCCCTCGGCCTCCGCCGCCCGCCGAGGCCTTAATGATTACCGGAAAACCCACGTTACGGGCCCACTCCAGCGCCTCCCCTTCGCCGCCGAGCACCCCGTCAGAACCCGGCAGAATGGGTACTCCGGCCCGCTTCATGGCCGCCCTTGCCTTCTCTTTTTCACCCATCAGCCGGATAACTTCAGGGGGCGGTCCAATGAACTTTACGTTGCAGGTTTCGCAAACTTCGGCGAAATTGGCATTTTCAGAGAGCAGCCCGTATCCGGGATGGATCGCATCCACATTGGCAATTTCGGCTGCACTGATGACTGCGGGAATATTCAGATAACTTTGCGAGAGCTGCGGAGGCCCGATGCAAATCGCCTCATCCGCAAACCGCACCGGAAGAGAGTTGCGGTCGGCTTCGCTATAAATTGCAACCGTTTTAATACCAAGTTCTTTGCAGGCGCAAATCACCCGCAAAGCAATCTCGCCCCGGTTGGCAATGAGGATCTTTTTGAACATGAATGGGAGATCTTTCAGCCAGGCTACCGCGCTATTTTCTCGGTCTTATCGCAAACAACTCCTGCCCATACTCAATCGGCTGCCCGTTGTTGACCGCTTTCCTCACGATTTCGCCCGCGGCGTCGGCCTCAATTTCATTCATGAGCTTCATCGCCTCAACAATGCAGAGCACCTGGCCCGCCTCCACCACATCGCCAATCTTGATAAAAGGAGGGGACCCCGGCGTAGGGGACTCATAGTAGGTGCCCACGATGGGGGAGTGCACGATGTGCAACGGCTCTTCTGGGATCGCCGGCTCAACCGGCGCGGGAGGAGGAGGCGGGACACCCGACGCATCGGCAATAGGCGCCGCGCCCGGCTGTATTCCGGCAGACGGCGCCGGTTGAACGGTGATAATCCGCTCCAACGGCGGGGCCGGAACCGGATCAGCGGCGCGTTTGATGCGAACCTTTACATCACCGCGTTCCAATTCGAACTCGGCAATGTCTTTCTCAATCAGGAACTCTATGAGTTCTTTTAGTTCTCTCTGATTCATGTTTTTGCGGCGGGCCCTGGTTTCAACGATTCAGCGCCCTCAGAGCGCGATCAGATCTTTGGGGCAGGAGGTCAAGATGTCGCACCCTTTCTCCGTGACCACGACCGTGTCTTCGATGCGCACTCCCCACTTTCCGGGTAAATAAATCCCCGGCTCAATTGTGATCACCATTCCCGGACGCAGAAGTTCGCTTTGATCCGCCCCGACCCGGGGAGCTTCGTGGATTTCCAGCCCTAAGCCATGCCCGGTCGAGTGCGTGAAGAACTTGCTTAAGCCTCGCTTTGACAATGCATTACGGGCCGCTTGATCGACCTCGCCAACGCTTGCCCCAGGTTTGACTGCCTCTACTGCCGCCTGTTGGGCCTCCCGCACTGCTTCGTAGCCGGCCCGCGCCTCCTGCGAAGGACGCCCCACGTGCAGGGTGCGGGTCATGTCGGAACAATAGCCCGCGAGTATAACACCGAAATCGCACACTACGAACCCCCGCGCCGGAAGCCGTGCCGGGGAGGCGCGTCCGTGGGGCAGCGCCGACCTCGAACCGCTGGCGATGATTGTAGGAAACGCCATCTGCTCCGCGCCCGCCTGTCGCGCTGCAAATTCAATCTGAGCGGCAATTTCGGACTCCGGTACTCCCGCGCCGGCCACCCTCCGCAGCCGGTCAAACAGCTCAACTCCCAGTCGGCAGGCAGCTCGTATTTTCGAAGTTTCCTCCGGATCCTTCACCATGCGCAGGCGCTCCACAACCAAAGATTGCGCTACTATTTTCCGGCCGGCGGGCAGAAGCTGCGCCAGCACGTTTCTCTGCGCCACGGTCATGTGTTCCGCTTCCACCCCAATACGCCGAATGGATCGGCATCGAGAGAACCTCTCGGACGCTGCGCTCATAGAATTTCTGCCGATTCGTATCTTTGCGCCTTGTACCTCCTCGCGGGCCTGTTGCGTGTAACGGCCGTCCGTGAACAGGGCGTTTTCCTGATCGGTGATCACAAGCATGCCGGCGCTTCCGGTAAACCCACACAGATATCGAATGTTCGGGAGGTGCGTAACCAGCAGAGCGTCCACCCGGCAACCAGCTAGGGCAAGACGCGCCTCCCTCAGCCTTCGCTTATGATTCATAACCGGAGTTTATCTCAGGTGGCCATCGATCCCCGGTAAGAGTAGCTATCTTATCGCCTAAGCAATTGCAAGTAAGCAGGTTATGGTGTGACTGGATTCCCACAGCGCGTTTGACTGGCTTTTCATCTAAACTAGGGAGGTCAAATTCCGCTTTGAAGCCACTCAGTGAAAAAATGACTACTCAGGTCGAGCACCCCCACGCTACTTGCCGGAAGCTAGTCAGCCTTGGTTATGCCCGGGTGCGGCTCTACGGACAGGAGCTTCAACTCATTTCGGATCCCTTCCCGCAGGACGGGGGGATCGCGGTCGAAGTGGCGAGTCAGAACGACTCGGTTTCGCGAACCATGCGGCTCCCGTTGCCGGTGCTGCAAATAGCCAGCCCCAAGCGTACCGCCTGACATACTCTTCTTCTCTTAATGCGTTTATGAATGCGGCTGCTGCTGAATGGTTGGGAACTTTTGCTCGCGAGCGAAAGGACGATTACTCCGGCCGGCAGAGCTTCTGCAGCCGGGGTGGCGGTGCTGTGGGCAGAATGTCGAATTCGCCCTCCCACCCGGTACAGCCGTGAGCCGACGCCGTGCGGGAAGTTTCCTGCTCTAACTCTCGCGCCCGTGATTTGGCGCTTTCAATTTGGTAAGAACTTAGGGTTCCCTCAACCTCACTCACGTCGGCTCCAGCGGATTTGTGAAGCACGTCTGCCGAAACCAGCAGCCATACATACGCTTCTGGCCGGTCTGCTGAACACCGTGACCTTCTCTCAGCAGCAACGCGAGCTGGTGCTGCGCCTCAGGGATTCCGCGCATCGCAGCCTTGCGGAACCGGGCTGCGGCTGCGGCAAGTCTTGCCGCTCTAACCACACCCGTCCCAGCAGATAATCTGCGAAGGAATCTCCCTGCGCGGCCGACTGCTGCAGCCACAGACTGGCCTCATTCAAATCGCGCGGCGGAACTCGACCGCTCAAAATCAACTGACCTAACAGCCGCTGCCCAAGTGAGTCGCCCTGCTCGGCAGCTTTTTTGTACCAGTACATTGCCTGGCCCGGCTCCTGGGTCATAAACTTCCCGGTGTCGTAGAAGTAGCCGAGCGCTACCTGTGCCGGGGGGCATCCGAGTTCGGCAGAACGGCGAAAGTATTCGACCGCGTCCAATCCGCTGCGGGTGTTCGCGCCTCCCTGCAGGGAGTTCATCCCCCTCTCGAATAGCGTCGATCCATCGAGCAAATGGTTCAACTCTTGTGCAGAGGCTTGAATCTGATACACAAAACAAAGCAGAACGGCTGCCAGAAGACTTGCATGGCTTCCCCAAAGACAATCCGCCGGTCCTCGAACTTCAGGAATCCGGCGGCTGTTTTCTTCTAACTTGCGTGAGGGTTATGTCTCGACAACCCTTGGAGTGATGAAGAAGATCAACTCCTGGTTCGAGCTGCTCACGGTCTGATGTTTAAACAGGTTGCCCAGCCACGGAATGCTGCCGAGCAGCGGCACCTGCCCGATGCTGACTGCGTTGTTGGTCTGAATCACGCCACCGATGACGACGGTTCCGCCGTCGGTCACCAGCACCTGTGTGGTTGCCTGCTGGGTGATCAAACTCGGGTTGCCCTGAACCGAGTGTCCAAAGTCAGGGGTGGTATTTTCCACGTCTACATTCAAGAAGATTGTGTTCTCAGAGGTGATCTGCGGGACCACCGTGAGCCGCAGGAAAGCGTCCACGTAGGTCACGGTCGGAGGCCCGCCCAACTGGGCCTGAGTCACGATGGGTACCCGCACACCCTGGCGAACCACTGCCTGGATGTTGTTTTGCGTAACTACGCGCGGCCGAGAAAGAATCTTCAGCAGTCCGCGAGACTCAGCCATGGTTAGAATGGCGTCGAGCCGCACGTGATTGCTGGCCGTAAGGAAACTCAAGCCACTGGTGGCACTGGTCGCTGCCAGATTAGAAAACAGTGGAATCTGAGCGCCTCCGCTTGAACTGCCGCCCTGCCCAATGGTGATGTAGGAAGGCGTCGTTCCGCCCACAGTAATCGGAGAAGGCCCGACGGCTGAAGCGCCGCCAACTGCTGCCCCGGCGTTGCCGAAACCAAAGCCCAACTGGGTGCCGATGTCGCGTGCGAAACTGCGAGTCGCGGCTACCACGCGGGCCTCAATTTCAACTTCCTGGGTCTTGCGGTCAAGCTGCGTCAACAGTTTATCGACGGGCGGGATCACAGCTGGGATATCGGAAATGATCACGGCGTTGGTGCGGTCATCAGAAACAATATCGCCACGCTGCGTCAGAAATTTCTTAAGCGTTTGCGCAACGTCTCTGGAATGCGCATAGCTAAGAAAACGGGTGACCGTGACTTTCTCCACTGCCATCGATTCCGCATCCTGCTGCGCGCGGCGGCTTTCCGCCTCTTTGCGCAGAGTGTCCAGAGTGGCGATGCGAAGAACATTGCCATCAAGCTGGCGCTGCAGACCGTTGTTCTTCAAAACGATATCTAATGCCTGGTCCCACGGCACGTCATCGAGCACAATGGTCAGGTTGCCCTTCACGTCGGGATCGAGGACCACATTTAGCCCGCTGATCTCATGAATGAGCCGGAAGAAATCCTTCAGGTCAACATCCTTCAAATTCACCGAGACCGGCTCACCCGTGTACTTGGGGCCGATCGCGGATTGCTGAGGGTGGGCTTTCTGCTCAGCCGCCAGATTCACTGCTGACTGCGTGGCCGGAGGTGCAGACTGGCTCGCAGGTGCAGACTGGCTGGCAGGTGCGGCCGAGGGCTGAGTCTGCGGCTGCATGGTTGCATTGGCCGTGGGCAGCAGGCTCCCTTCAGGCCTCTCTACGAATTTTGAAGCTGCTTCCACAGCGCGCGCAGAGGGATCAGTCACCCCCGCGCCAGCTTTGGCGGTGTATGTAGGTTCGACAACCACAAAATCTGTGGCTGCGGGCTTGCTGGCCTCGGCTATGTGCTCAGCCGGCACAGCCAACGCCGCGGTGGTGGCCGGCGCGCTTGCGATTGCCGGAGACTTCGCAGCCCGGGCGGCGAGGGAAGAGGAATCCAGCTTCAGAGTCAGTTTTCCGCCAGGACCCGGCACCAGCTCGAACTTGCATGGCCGCTCCATATCCACCACAACACGCGTGGTGGCCTTGGCATCGGTACCGATCCGCACATCGTTTACGCCGTTATCACCGACGTGAATGCGTTTCACCGATGTAGCCAGCAAAGTGCCGGGCAGGTCCACCACCACCCGGGCAGGAGACGAGAGCCTCTCCACCTTTGGCGATAGCACCCCTTGCGCCAGCATTTCTATGCTGATGCTGTTAGTTCCGCGGACCACGCTGATTTTCTGTAAAGCAGCATGCGCTGCCCCTTCAGCAGTCCTCGGCGTTTGCGCTCCTGCCACTAGCACAATGGCCAGTAGCGCTAAAATTGTTCCTAGCAGTTGCTTTCGCATTTCCCTCTCCCAACTCTCTTGTCTGCTCGAACCGAAATCTTTTGCCAAAATCCCGGCGTCATGACTACGCCACCGGCCGGGTGATAGTTTTGGTAATGTTACGCGTCATCGGCTTTCCCAATTTGTCGTGGAATGATTCCTTAAACACGATGGAATCGCCGCTGATCTTCAGTACGTAACCGTTGAATACATGATCGTTCTCCCGTAAAAAATAAGCTTTGTCCATGGCATTCACCACGACTGCGATCATCCCTGTGTCCGATCTCACGATCCCTTTGAGTGCAACCTGATCAATAGTCAGGCAGCGCTTGCCGGCACTGCATCCCGAGCCTGTCGCGCCCATACTCACAACCGGGCTGGTAAACGGATCTCTGCGTCCCAAGCCATTCAGGGCTTTGGGAGCAGGCTTCTTGTCTTCGCTGCTCTTGCCGTTCTGCAGCGCGACAGCCGGCTTCGCGCCGAAAGCACTCTGAACCACCACCGCGACCGGCTTCCCAATTGCCGTCACCGGCGCCACCGCCAGTTTAGGGCTGGCCGCAGAGGTCTTTACCTGGACGGGCGCCGGCTTCACCGGCGCCACTTTCGGCGCGCCGGAGATGACTGGTTTGGCCGGCACTGACGCGACCGGATGTGAAACCACAGGTGCCGCCGCCACTGGTTGAGCTTTTATGCCGGCAGAAGGCGTCGGCTTCTGCACCGCTACCGGGACCACCTTCACAGCGCCAGGCGCAGCTTTTTGGCCGGACGAAGGCGCCTTCACACTTGTTGGGGAGGCTTTCGCCGCCGGCTTCTCAACTACCGTCGGGGTTTGCGCCAGAGCTGCGCTGGCAATCGCCAGAAACAAGAATCCTAAGTTCCGCTTCATTGCATCCTGCCTTTGACCGGAGTTGCAGCCGGCTGCATATCGTGGCTGAAGAATGTGGTCGCCACGCACGTCGCAACCACGCTTTCATGGGGAGCGTACTGATAGGTGTGTTTCGCCTTCGCGTCTGATGGTTTTTTGGTGCTCGCGACTTGTAGATCGGAGACGTTCACGATGCGCTCCAGCTTTGCTACGTGATCGAAAAAGTTGAGCATGCCGTAGTAGGGGCCATCAAGCTCGACTTCAAACGGCACCTCGGTGTAGAACTCTTTGTTGTTCAACGGCCGCGATGTGTACCGCCGCAATTCCACTCCAGACTTGACAGCTTCCGCATCCAGCAACTTGATGAAGCCATCCACTTCTTTTTGGTCGGGAACGATCTTGCGCTCGATCGCAAGTTGCTGCTGCAAGCTGGCAACCTGACGATCAATTTCCGTCAGCCTGGAGCGGTAAGGCGCAAGCTCTGCGTTCTCTTGTACCTTCGCCGCCAGCGCCTGCTGCGCACTGGCATTCGCTTCACGCTGGCTCTTGAAATATGTAAAGTAGAGCGCGCCATTTAGGAGGGCGGCTCCGCCCACCAGCAACGCCCACTGCTTCATTCCCGAGATATCGCTGAAATTCGCCATAGTCGTTCGCCTTACGATTTTCCTTTTTCGCAGGTCAACGTGAACTGGAAGGCCTGCATGTCCTTCACTTGCTCGTCCTGGTATGTCTCTCTGATCTCAATGTTCTTGAAATATCCGGTCGCCTGCAGGTTCTGAATAAGGTTGGCCACAGCATCCGTACTCAGGGCCGTTCCCTGAATATCGATACTGGCGCCTTGATCTCTCATGGTGCTCAGCCAAACCGCTTCCGTGCCGTTTACGGTATTTCCAATCGTGTTCAACAAATTGACTGGTCCCGCCTGGCTGGCCCGTAGCTGATCAATTACGTCCACGCGCCGCTTGTAGTTGTCCGCCTGCCTCTGGCGGTCGAGGTACTTTGCCTTCACATCCGCCAGTTCACGGTTTTTCTGCTCTGCCACCCGCATATTGGCGGCGATATCCTGGGCCTGGTGGTCCAGGCGATACCAGTAGCCGGCGTTGAAGGCCACGGCCAGCATGAGCGCAACCAGCACTTTGACTTTCGGCGAGCCTACCTCGCCGAATTCAATTGCCGGACCAGAGAGCGCTGCCGATGAGCGCTTATTTTTCGATTTCGGCGTTCCCAGCAAATTGATTCGGATCATAGGTCTTCAAAGCTCCTCAGGGCTAAACCCACCGCCACTGCCAACTGGCCGGCGTTGCCTTCAATCAATTCCATTCCCAGGCCATCCACTGGCGGCGCGATCTTCTGAAAGGGATTCAGAATTTCCACCGGCAACGAGAACTCCTGGCGCAGCGCTTCGAGCAGTCCGGGCACCTTCGAGGACCCTCCCGCAACCAGGATCTTCTCAATGTGCTCTCCCGCAGCACTGGCGCGGAAGAAGTCGAACGTCTTCTGAATTTCCAGCACGATGATCTCGGTCACCTGCTGCAGGATCGGCGTCTTTGCATCTTCACTCACCGTGCCAACTTTCCTGCCCAGCTTGAGCGACTCCGCGTCATCGAAGCTCAGGTCGAGCTCTTTCTGCAGCGAATCCGTGTATTGATGCCCGCCTACGCTGACATCGCGCGGGAACAGCGGCGTTGTACCCTTCACGATGTTGATGTTCATCACGCTGGCGCCCAGATTGAGCAGAGCCACCACCTGGTTGGGCGAAGGCTCGTAGTTGTACTCGTAGCAGTTCTGTAAGGCCAGCGCATCAATATCCACAATAGCCGGGGATTTGCCCGCCATCGAGAGTACGTTGGTGTAGTTCAGGATCTTGTCCTTCTTGACAGCCACCAGCAAAACATCCATATGCGGCTGCCCTTCATCTTCAGACAGGATCTGGTAGTCGAGGTTTACGTCGGCCAGATCGAAGGGAATGTGCTGCGCCGCTTCCTTTTGGAGCGTGTCCGCCAGTTCCGCATCGCTCATGGAGGGCAGCGAAATCTTTTTCACAATTACGGAGTGGCCGCTGACCGCGGTGGCGACGTTCCTGGTCTTGATCGAATTCTCGGTAAATAGCTTTGAAATCGCGCTCGACACGGTTCCCGAATCCACGATCATCGAGTCCACCACGATGTCCGGCGCCAGCGGTTCCAATCCGAGGTGCGCGACCTCGAGGCCCGCCCGGCCTTTCTTTAGTTCAATCGCCTTGATGCTTGAAGATCCCACATCCAGGCCAACGATCGACTTCGATCCGAATCCAAACATGTTTCCCGCCTTTACAGTTGTCCGGCAGCCTGCACGGCTGCTCTCGGTTTCTTTGTCCTGTTCGCTTCCGTCGCGCTGGATTTCTCTTCCATCCACAGGTCCAACGTCGATTTCTTGAATCGCCAGCGGTTTCCCAGCTTGAAAGCCGGAATGCTTTGCTCATTGACGTACTTATAGAGCGTGTCCGGACTTACCCCCAGGTACTGCGACGCCTGGCGAATGTTCATAACTTCGCGTGAATCTGCCATATCGTTTCCTATTCACAGAATCCTCTCCCGCGCCTACCCTGGCGGAACTTGTTTAGGAGAGGAACTCACTCAACACCTGTTTGGGTGAGTTCAGTGGAACTGAGCATATATCAACCGCGCATTTGACCCGGCGGCGGCTGAATTTCGCGTTTTGCTGAGTTTTTTGCTGTTTTTCTGAATAACGCGATTCGAGCCAGATTGCGGATTACACTAGATGAAGTAGTGATATCGTTACGTTAACACTACTTATAGTAGAAGCCCCCGAATCGGCTGCTTCCAAGCGTGGGCTACGTAACCGAAGTACAGCAGACGGTACTAAGGTTCCTGTACGGGGGAAGGTGGGTGGGATTCAGAAGTTAGGGGCGCGAACTCAGGAAGGAGACCGCGAAACCTATGCGGCCCACCGGAATTCGCCTGAGCAGAACCTGCATTCCGACTTTTTACATCGGCATCTACTGGGATATTCTTAGTTTTGGGGGCTCTATTGCATAACCTGGAACGCTTTCAGCCCGTCGCACTCCTGATTTTGAGAATCGCACTGGGAGCGATCATGATTGGGCACGGATACAACAAGGTATTTGGCGGGGGAATGATGGAGCACTACCATCGTGTCCAAAGCCTTGGGCTCCCTGGAGTGCTGGCCTTCCCGTCGGCGTTTACTGAATTCTTCGGAGGGATTCTGGTCCTTCTAGGCTTGTTTACGCGTTTCGCATCCGCAGCCATTCTCGTCGAGATGCTAGTCGCGATCTGGAAGGTACACGGCGGCAATGGCCTGCTCGGAGAACGCGGCTATGAATTCCCTCTGTCGCTCGCGGCGATTGCCCTGGCCTTGATCTGCTTCGGACCAGGTCCGCTGGCGCTTGAAATTTTGCGGCGGGGAAAATCTCGCACCACCTAGAACTGTTTTTGCTGCAAAAAGCGGGCCCGTTTCCAGGCCCGCTTCATTCACTCCTGCTCCTCGTTTCAGTAACGTGGTCCGGATGCGATGGCATTATAGGGAACATCGCGCGGAATATTGTAACGCGCCATGATCTCCTGCATCTTGCCTTCATCTTTGGCAATGTCGTCGCGATCATTCTTACGCCGGTCATTCAGCCAGTGCTGATACTCCTTGTCGAACCTGTTCTGGTCGTCGGGTGAAAGCCGGCCACGAAAATCCTCATAATTGGATTGCCGCGAATACCCATTTGTCGTCGCAACCGAGTCGAAGGGCGTGTTCCGGGAGATGTTACAGCGCGCCATGATTTCTTCCATCTTTCGCGCATGTTTTTCTACGTCATCACGGTCATGTTTGGCCATGGACTCTTGCCACTTCTGGTATTCCTTGTTGAAATTCCGCTGGTCTTCCGGCGACATGCCGCCTTGCAGACCGGGATAGCCGCGGTCGCGATCAGAGTTGCGATCATAGTTGCGATCACGATCATCGCGATTCTCCGCCGGGTAGCCCGATTGCGAAACCACCATGTCGTACGGAGTGCTTGAAGGAATTCCGTATTTCGCCATTAGATCCTGCATCCGCTGTTCCATGCTGACCATGTCGTTGCGGTTGTCGGTTTGCCTGTATTGCTGCCAGCGAGAATAGTAGCTGTTGAACTTGCCCTGATCATCAGGGGACATCTGCTGTGATTGGGCCAAAGCGGACATTGCCATTGCCAGCATTAGCCCGGCTATTGCGAGTAGCTGTCTCATAAAGTCCTCCGGCAAGAGTCTTGCCATTGCTTCGCCTGGGTTATGACTAGTAAACCGCCGGGCGGGTTGGCCGCGTGCCCCCCGAGGTCGAGATTTCAGGTGTACCCGTGCAATAAGTACATGATTATCTTTAGGAAGCAGATCGCCTTTGGGGCCCGCGTGCAGCTAGTACTGCGCTCTCCGGTGAAGCGATTTCGTCATAGCCGACTTGGGGCGGAATCTCATAATGAGAGCCGTCCGCGCCAACGGTCGCTTTCCCATCGGTCCCAATCCTCATCCCGTGTATTCGAAGCCAGCCAGAAATACGGTGTATTGGAGGGGACGCGGTAACGCCCGTAAAGCTCTTGCATTCGCTTTTCCATGCTGGCGGTCTGCTCGCGGTTGTGCGTGCGCCGGTAATTCTGCCAGCGCGAAAAGTAGCTGTCGAAGCGGGCCTGGTCGTTGGGCGAAAGCCGGCCCCGCCACTGGTCACGAACATCTCTCGAATTCGACGCAACGCGCCAGTACGGCACAGTGACGGGAATGTTGTAATGTGCATACACGTCCAGCATGCGTTTTTCCATGCTCACGACCTGGTCGCGATCGTTGCGCTGCCGATACTCCTCCAGCGCGAGTAGTAGCTGTCAAAATGGTTCTGATCGTCGTGAGAAAGCCGCCATCGCTGCCATTGCGCGAGTCCCGGCAAAGTTTGCCGCCAGAAGAATCCCTGCTCCGAGTAGCCTTTTCATAGTTCCTCCGCAGATGATCGGTCGGATGCCTGCAATGAGTATGGCAAAGCTGCGGAAAAATCAGAGTGTTCCGGAAGGTGCGCCCGCGGCAACCGGGAGGGAGCACAAGGCATGACTGCTAATACTCTGCCAGCTCTTTCATCGCCAAATACAAATCCTGGACCTGCGGCAGGATCGCGCTCTCGAGCACCGGCTGATAGGCGATAAAAGTATCTTTGGCTGCCACGCGTTTCACCGGCGCATCGAGATGCTCGAATAGTTCATCTCCGATGCGCGCGGCAATCTCAGCCCCATAGCCCCAGCTCAACGTGTCCTCATAAGCCACAATTGCGCGGTTGGTCTTTGAGACTGAAGCCGCAATCGTTTCCCAGTCATACGGATTCAAAGAGCGCAGATCAATCAGCTCGATCTTGATGCCCTGCTCGCGGTCAAGCCGCTGCACCGCCTGTAAGGCGCGCGGCGCCACCGCGCCATACGTGATCACGGTGAGATCGGTCCCTGGATGGACCACCTTCGCCTTGCCGAACGGAATCATGTAATCCGGGCCGGGATAGGCCGCGCGGCCGTAGGTCTCGCGATACAGGCGCTTGTGTTCGAGGAACATCACTGGATCATCGCAACGGATTGCGGTCCGCAGCAGCCCGGCAGCATCCAGGGCATTGGACGGGAAAATAACCCGCATGCCTGGCGTATGCGTAAATATGCTCTCGCCGCACTGGGAGTGGTAAATCGCTCCCCCGGTGAGGTAGCCGCCAATGGCGACCCGCACTACGCAAGGCGCCGAGAAAGCCCCGTTCGAGCGCCAGCGCATCACTGGAAGCTCGTTGCGCAGCTGCATCATGGCCGGCCAGATGTAATCGAAGAACTGGATCTCGACTACCGGCTTCAGCCCGCGTACCGCCATGCCCACGGCACGTCCGATGATGCTGGCTTCAGCGATGGGGGAATTGAACACGCGGTCCGAGCCGAAGTCGCACTGCAGGCCCGCCGTCAGCTTGAAAACCCCGCCCTTGCCTTTGACCATCTTCTGGCGCAGATACTCTTCCCGGCTGCAATCAGCGACATCCTCGCCGAACATCACGATCCGTTCGTCGCGCTTCATCTCGTCGCGCAGCGTGGTGTTGATGAGCTCAGCCATGGTCTTTGGGGCATGTTCTTTGTCGTTGCCTGCTGGCTCCGTCTCAATCGAAGCAACTTGGGTATTGAAAGCCGGCGAATTGGGATCAATGTCGGGGGAATACAAATACTGTTTGATCGACTCAGGCGGCGATACCGGCGCGGCGAGGGCGCGATCCACGGCGGCTTGCAGATCGTCGTCCACATCCTTTTCCAGGCGGTTGATCTCCTTCTCGTCGAGAATGCCTTCGCGAATCAGAAACATCTGCATCCGCGAAATAGGGTCACGCGCCGCATCGCGCTCGCGTTCAATGTCGGGGCGATAGAGCTTTTCGTCATCGGATAGCGAATGGGAGTAGGGCCGAATCACGTGCGCATGAATGAACGACGGCCCAATTCCGGCCCGGCAATGCGCCACCGCGCGCGCCAGCGCACCGTAACTGACCACGGGATCGGTTCCATCAATCTCTTCAAAATAAAAATTCGGGAACCCCGCAACCAGATGCGAGATATTCCCGCCGGCAGTCTGGACCTCCACCGGCACCGAGATGGCATAGCCATTGTCTTCTACCAGAAAGACAATGGGCAGCCGCAGGTTGGAGGCCGCATTCATGGCTTCCCAGAATTCCCCTTCGCTGGTGGTGCCATCGCCCAGCGAGACGTACGTCACTTCATCGCCGTAAAACGTAACTTCCTTGAATTCGCGATAATCCCCGGCCACCTTTCGCCCGCAGTTCGGATGCAGCACCATGTAGCGGCTGGCTTCCGCGCAACCGACGGCATGAAGAATTTGCGTGCCCGTGCAAGAGGATTGGGTAACCACGTTGAACCGTTTGTACCCCCAGTGCGAGGGCATCTGGCGGCCGCCGGAACTGGGATCCTCAGCGGCGCCCACAGCCTGCAACAGCATCTCGTACGGGGTTGCGCCTAAGGCCAGGCAAAGCGCCCGGTCGCGATAATACGGGAAAAACCAGTCATATCCCGGCTTCATGGCCATGCCGGCAGCAACCGTCACCGCCTCATGCCCGGCGCCGGAAATCTGAAAGAAGATCTTCTGCTGGCGCTTCAGCATGATCTCGCGATCATCAAGCCGCCGCGAGGTGTACATGAGGCGGTAGGCATCGATAAGCTGTTGACGCGACAGCCCTTCGTAGCTCTTGCCCGCCTTGTTAGCCTCGGCCACCGTGCCGGACTTTCCGTGGGTCCTGTTTGCCATCTCGCTTAAGAGCTACCGGTGCAGTTTGTCCCCGCCGCTGGATATTGTAAATCAGCCTTCTGCGGCCGGCGGTCAGTAAAATCCTCCGGCAACGGATTTGTGAGGGCATCTTCAATCCGGATCCTCCTGGCCGCCAGGAACCTGCCCTCAAATGTCGGACTTACATACGCCAGGACCCGCTCCCGGCCCAATTTCCGGATGCTATGCTTGCCCAGTGACACGTTTCCACTGGCCGTTTGAACCCAGTTCGATGAAGCTGTTGATCTTCGATCTTGATGGTACTCTGATCGATTCGCGCCTCGACCTGGTGCAGTCAGTCAACGCCACCCTCCGTCACTTCCACCGCCCGGAACTGCCGGGTGAAGTTGTGGCCTCTTATGTGGGGGATGGCGCCCCCATGCTCGTCCGACGCGCCTTGGGTGATCCGCAGGATGAGGCCTTTTTTAAGCTCGCACTGGAATATTTTCTGGCCTACTATCGCGAGCACAAGCTGGACCATACCGTCGCGTACCAGGGGATACCTGAGGCGCTGAAGCAAATTCAGTCCAATGGGACGGAGCGAAAAATGGCGGTGCTCTCCAACAAGCCAGTGCATCCCTCGCGTGCCATTGTGGAAGCGCTTGGCTTAGCTAAATTTTTCGTGCAGATTTACGGGGGCAACAGTTTTGAGACGAAGAAACCTGATCCCCTGGGCGTGCGCACTCTGTTGAGAGAAACCAGCACCTCGCCCGATCAAGCCATGATCGTCGGGGATTCGTCCATAGACGTTTTGACTGGACGCAATGCCGGTATCGCCACCTGCGGAGTTACGTACGGCTTCGCACCGCACACCCTGTGCGAGGCCCCGCCGGATGTGGTAATTGACAGTCCCAGAGAACTTGGGGAGTTGTTCGGGTGAAGGGTTCAGGTTAGCTTCCTTTACCCTGGTGTCCTTCCGGCTGGAAGTTTTTATCGAGGCGCCCTCTTCCCCTGTGCTCTCTATGGTTAACGCACTTTGTGACCGCCTTCCGCTACACTCAATCTCAATGAACGATTCGCATTCCGGCTTCACTCCAGCAGAACTCCGCAAGCTCCGCAGCCTTAAAGACCCGCACGGCATCCAGCGCTTTCTCGACGACCAGCCGTACCACTTGGCGGATACCGCCTGGTCGCCCCGCCGGGTCCTGCGTGAAAACAGCTCCCACTGTTTTGAAGGCGCAACCTTTGCGGCGGCTGTCCTGCGCGTGAATGGCTATGCGCCGCTGGTGATTGACATGGAAGCCGAGCACGACACCGATCACGTGATTGCGGTTTACAAGCAGCACGGCCACTGGGGCGCCATCGCCAAATCCAACTACACCGGATGCCGCTACCGCGAACCGGTGTATCGCAGCTTACGGGAGCTGGCGATGAGTTACTTCGAGGTCTATTTCAACCTGCGTCGCGAGCGCTCGCTGCGAACTTTTTCCCGGCCCGTGGATCTCGCCCGCTTCGACCGGCTTAACTGGATGACCACCAGCCAGCCGCTCTGGTTCATCGCCGAATATCTCTTTACCATTCGACACTTCCGGCTCCTGAAGCCGCAAATGGCCAAGCGCCTGCATCGCCTGGATGACCGCTCGTTTCGCGCGGGATGTTTGGGAAGGGCGGAAAAACACCCTTCTGCCGTCAGCCATCAGCGGGATCTCGTAATGTCTGATTGAATTCGGCCACATGCCCCTTACTGTCCCAAAAACGGGCTTCCCTGACCTGAGAAGCCCACTGTCTCGCGGCGGGCCTGACGGCTGACGGCTCTAAAACGTAAACTTCGCCGCCAACTGAATTCCGCGCGGTCCCCCGCCCCCCAGGAATGGATTGCCAATGCCCACATCCCCGGTGGCCCCCAGTGCGAAACCGCCGCTGCCCACTTCGCGGCCGTTGCTGCCCACGGCAAAGCCGTTCTGGGCCGGATCGGCGATGAAAAGCGGCAGGAATGGGCTGGCAAAGTTGGGGTGGTTCACTACATTAAAAAATTCCGCGCGCAATTGCATGTTTAGCCGCTCCGTGACCTGCGTCGTTTTGTAGATCGCGAAATCCCAGTTCTTGTAAGCAGGCCCAATGAGCGAGTTGCGTCGCTCGTTACCAAAATGGCGCGTACCCGGAACGCAGTCGGAAGACGACCCCGAAATCGTGGAACTGGTTAGACCAGGCAGAATCGTGCACGGAATTGCGAATGAGCTCAGGTCAATGAAGTTCGTGGGATCGTTCTTGTGGTAAACGATCGGTCCCACCACATCCGGACGGTCAATGCCCTCCCCGGCGCCGCTGAAGTCATCTTCGAAGTTGTAGTTCATCTGGAAAGGCTGGCCCGTCTGCAGTGTCAGGGTGCTGGTGAAGCCCCATCCATTCCTCAGCCGGCTCGATCCTTGCTGGGGAAGCTGGTATCCAAAAATCCAGGTAAAGCGGTTGCGGATATCGAAGTTCGAGTTGCCATAATCCAGATTCGGTCGCGTGCTGTCGTACGGCTGTCCGGCATTCGGCTCAAAATCCTCGCCATCGCTGGCGGTGTCCTGGGAGTGCGACCACGTGTAATTCACGATCGACGTAATCCCGCGCCACTGGTTTACGCGCAAGCTGGTCTGCAGGGCGTTGTAATTCGACTTCGCCTTCGATTCCTCCTGCATGATGTAGAACGAACCGTAAGCATAGTTGAATGTCCGCGGCACCCCATAGGAGTCGGCACAGCCGCAGGAGAGGTCATCCGCCGTGATCGCGGCCTGGCTGGGCTGGCTGATGTCGCGGAAACGGAATAGATGATGTCCTTGCGATCCTACGTAGGCAACCTGCAATACAACTTTACTGGCCAATTGCTGCTGCAGGTTCACATTGTAGTTTTCCATGTAGGGCGTGTGGATGTTGCGGTCAACTGTGAAGATATCGCATTCCACAGTGCCACAGCCTGACGTATCGAAGACTGGCTGTCCGGCGGTGATGGTTCCAGTCGTGTTCGCCGCTGGAATGATTTGGGCCGGCCCAACCGGGTTGTAAGCCGGCCCCGGATCGAAGAATGGCGGATACGGCAAATGTCCCAGGAAAATGTCCTGGGGGAATGCGTCATAAAACAGGCCCCAGCCAGCACGCACTACGGTTTTGCCCTGCCCTCTGGTATCCCAGGCGAGGCTCACGCGCGGAGAGAAGTTCTTGTAATCTGGCTCGTACAGGCGGCCAAGCCCCGGCTGGCCCACCTGGGTCAATACAAACGTACCTGTCGCGGGGTCAGCCGTGGTGGCATTGCTTAACAGGTTGTTCTTTTCTCGAACCACGCCGAAGTAATCCCAGCGCAGCCCGTAATTCAGAGTCAGTCGCGACGTTGCGCGATAGGTGTCCTGGAAATAAAAACCATAACTGTTCTCTGCGGTGTGCCGCGTGGTATTTCCTGAGTACTGAAAACTCGCGCCAAAGCCGGTATCAGGAGTCCCGTTAAGAAAACTGCCTAGGTCAGCGAAACTTAATTTCCCACGAAAATACTTGTCGAAATACTGCTTGATTGTCGTTCGCCGGTACTCGACCCCAAATTTCACATCGTGTTTGTTCAGCTTCCATGAGAAGTTGTCGAGGAGCTGGTTGTTCGTATCGACGCGGCCGCGCGGGTCCCCGCTGGTAGCGCCTAGTTGGGCGAAACCGCTCACCAGGATGATCGGCAGACCTGAATCGGGAAGTCCAGTTCCGACATTCAGACCGATGGAACTGGGATGAAAGCTGCGATCTTCCGGCAGAAAATCCTCCGCGAACCGGTTCCAACCGTAACGCAACTCGTTTACCTTCGTTCCGGAAATACTCCACACGTGTGAAAGTGACACCAACTGGACCCGCGTTGGAGTAAACGTGTTGAATCCGGGAAGTTGCCCGCCGCTCGCCGTCAGCGCCAATGGAAACGCCTGGGAGCTGTCGCCGAAGAAATAACGGCCGGTAAGCAGATTTCGAGAGTTAAAGTTGTGATCAATCTTAGCAATCATGCTATCCACGCGATTGTAAGAAGGCGAAATGATGGAAGCATTGAACGCCCCGCTGGCTAGGTTTGGAGCGGGCCATGGATGCCGCGCGATGAGCTGCTGAATCACAGGGTTCGAGGCATCGCCAGGGGCCAGAGAACCATCAGGGGCGCTGCCTGTCGGCACACTTGCTAGCGTCACTACTCCCACGCGCTCGCGCTGGCCTTCGTAATTCAGATAAAAAAAAGTTTTGTCTTTGACGATGGGGCCGCCCAACGATCCCCCGAACTGGTTATTGTGGAACTGCGCCTTGGGCGTGGAGGTCGGATTGAAGTAGTTCCGCGCATCTAACGCATGATTACGGAAATATTCGATAGCCGAGCCGTGCAAAGTATTGGTGCCGCTCTTGGTGACAATGTTGATAGCCGCACCCGCATTGCGTCCGTACTCGGGCATGAAATTGGAGACGATTTGCGTCTCCTCGATCGCGTCCACCGGCAAAATGGTGGCTGGCGTGCCAAACACGCCCGCCTCATTGATGGCGGGGTCGTTGCGATAGCCGTCATTCATATCCGTGCCATCGAGCAGGAAATTGTTCGAGCGTCCGCGGGCCCCGTTCATAGAGAAAATTCCATACGATCCCGGCGAATCAGTAATCTGGTCGGGCGAGCCCGCCACTCCCGGGGTGAGAAAGATCATCTTCTGAAAGTCGCGGCCGTTGAGCGGGAGGTCCTTCGCCTGCTCAGCTGTAAATGTGGTGCCCAGCGTGTCTGTCGTCGTCTCGATCTGCGGCAAAGCCTCGCCAGAGACCTCCACTCTTTCCGAAACCTGCCCGGGCTTTAGTGCTACATCCACGCGTTTTTCCCCGGCGATATCGACCGCCACGTTGCTGACCACAAACGACTGGAAACCACTCTGGATCGCGGTCACCGTGTAAGTGCCGACGGGCAGTTCAGGTACCGAATAGCTGCCATCCGCACTGGTTTCGGTCGTGCGCTCCAGGCCGGTGTTGACATTCCGCACAGTTATCTTCGCGCCCGAAACCACCGCGCCCTGAGGATCGGTGACCGTACCCAGAACGGTTCCGCGAAAGGTTTGCGCCGCCAGTGAAGTTGAAAACAGCAGAACCAAAAGAATGTATTCCAGCCGCGATTTCATAAACCCCCCTTGCGATTGCAGGGGATTGTAACCCAGGTCAGCTCTGACCTTCTAGCAGCTAACTAGCTTCGCAAAACCTCTGGCGTTCCGGGATTCTGTGCCCAAACGATTGGCCGGCTGATATTTGCGGAAAAAATCGGAAGAAAATCGCGACTCGCAGGACTAAAAGCTGAACTCTACCCCGCCCCGAACGGCACGCGCAGATTGCACCAGATAAACCGTCCGGCCGTCCTGTCCTATTACAGGCACATAACCCTGCGCAAGAAGATTGCGGACTTCGAGCAGCATATCCATGTGTCCCGGCAAGGAACCAGTTCCGGGAACCGGTTGTCTCAGGAAGAGGGCCAAAAACGGGTCTATTTGACCCGCAGAGGCATTGAAAATGTCCACCGGCGTCAATGCGCGGCCGCCGGTCCATCCGTAGGAGGCGATCCAACGGGTTTTGGTAGCCGGAGCGGTGCCGCTTAATTTCACAGCGGCGGAATGGTGATTGCTTACGACGCTGTGCTCCTGCAGATCCGCCAAATTGACACGGTCTTGATTCAAGGCCAGCGCTCCGCCGTATCCGTAATCGAGCGTCGCGGTGACGTCCGCAGCCAGCTTGCGCTCGAGAACCAATCTCATACCGCGAGTTTCCAGATCGCGACCTTGATAAGTGAAGGTGCCGGAAGATAAATCCGGAAGCACCTGCGCATTGAGCGCGGAAAACTCTCCCACGCCAGTGAGTGCCGGGTTGGTGAGCCGGTCGGCGTACACCGCAACCTGCATATTCGTCTTGCCGGAGCGATGAGATAGGGCGACTTCATGATGTTGCGCCTTCTCAAGCGCCGGCGCGAATCCGGCGATGCTCATACGCGGGTTCGATTCGCTGAGGTCCGCCGGGGCTGATTCAAAACCCTTTTCGCTGCGGCTGTCAGGGCGCGAAGTCGCGTATCTATACTCAACCACGGTATCCGAAGACAGGTGGGCAGCCACTGAGCCAAAAGGCCGGAATGCTGTTACCCTGCCCAGGAATTGGACCGTCTGCAGCTCACTTCCAAACTTCAATTCCAGCACGTCGCCCAGGTTCAGGTCATCCGAAGTCATCAGCGCCAGCGATTGCAGACCCCCGCCGCGTATCCCCAGGTCGGGCGAAGCAAAACGGCGCATAGTAAATGCCACTTCTGGAGTGGATCCGTTCGGCATCTGGCGTTTGTAAGAAGTGCGCATGACTCCATTCGGAACGCCAGTCCCATATCCGACGTCCCCGTTCACGGTCAATCTTCCCGTGGAAAAAATGGACTTCTCTACCACGAAACCAGTGCTCATTTCGGAGACGGAGCCGAAGCCTTGCGAGGGAGCGCCGGCCACAAATGAGAGCGTCCCTTTTAAATCAGAAAGCGGTTCATTCCTGGCGGCAGATACCGGAGCAGTGCCGGGAATAGCCCGCAGAATCGGGCGATTCGCGGTCGAGCGCAAAACCCAGTCCCAGTCTCCGTCCTCAGCATTCCCGCGCCGTGGAGCGAACTGGATGGCGTCAAACAGAGTGCTGAGGGTAAGGTCCAGCAGAACGTTAGCTCCCGCCTTTACATCAACTTTTTCGCGCAAGGTGGGCAGGAACGACGTAGCAGAAATCTTCAGGCTGTAAATCCCCGGCTGCATCCCGGTGGCACTGAAAAAACCTTTGTCGTCGGTGAAGACCGTGAACGTCCCCATCGCGGAGCCGAGCACTTTTACAGCCGCGCCCATCTGGGGGACCCCTCTCGGATCGCGAACATATCCCGACAGCGAGGATGGCCGGTCCGCCGGCCAGGCCGGCAGCGTCAAACCCAGCGCGAGCACGAAATAACCGAGTTTACGCAGCATCCAGTAACCTCAAGAGCGCCTACTCAACGGCGAAGGTCGCCGTCGGATCCACGCTCTGCTTGGAGATATTGTCATTCACTTTGATCTGAATGCGATAGACCCCGGGATCAAGATTGGCAGCAGCCACGGTCTTCTGCAGAGTCACCTGATCGCCTATGTTGCCCATCTTCTCGGACGAATCGATGGCATGAACGACCGATTTATTGGTTGTCGCGTTCACGATATCGTACTCGAACGTCGCTGAAGCTTTGTGAGTCTTATCATCGACGCTGAGATTATAGACCTGCATCCAGAAGTTTACTTTTTGACTACGCTTGAACAACGGTGGCTTCCCATCGGCTCGAGGAACGCGGGGACGCACTTTTGTGGCCCCTATTACAAACATTCCCGTGCCAACGCTTGTCGTTGGCACCGGCTCGACCATATCAGCCAAAATCAGCGAGGAGTTGGTCAGCTTTTCATCTGAAAAATCAGGCACGATGATTCCCCGGCTCCACGTACCCATGCGGTCTCCATTCACGTCTTTTACAACCAGATCGAGGCGGTAGCGGCCCGGGCGCAAGGGGACGGATTTCCAGTACACTTTGGAATTCTCCGCCTCCCGCGGCAGCAACTCCGCCGGAATATCCGCCATGACCGTATCTTCAAATGTCTGGGCTATTTTGCCGGTAAGAGTGGAAACTCGGCCAAAAATATTCACTACGCCGTGCTGCACTCCTTCTTTGTTGTTGAAGGTGATGTCCCGGTTCTTGATCTGCACCGTTACCGGTACCAGCACCGTATCGCTGGTGATCTTCACGAAGTCGGTGCGAACATCAAACGGCATCAGGTTGTAGACGATCTTGCTCTTTACGACCTCTTCCAGATCCTTGAATTTCACCGTAGGGGCCCGATTCAACTTAGCGAACTGCTCCAAGCGGTCAAATTGTTTGGTTTGGAGGTCCTGCGCCCCCGGACCCGTTCCCATGTGCTCCAAACCATTGTTGAAGCGGTTGGCCTTGCTTGACCTGCCCATTTGTTCGTACATGGTCAGGCCGGCGCCCGGAACATTCATCAGCGCGTCCTTCTCGCCCCGGTCCATGGTCATGTGGTATTCGCCGCACATGCAGGTGTCGACGAATTCAATGATGACTTCCTGGCCTATACCTTCCAGATAGCGGTACCGCCAGTTTTCAAATGGGAAAGTTGAAGTCGAGCCGCCGCCCTCTTCCAGCGGCCGGTCATAAGTGCCGCCCGACGGATGGGACTCGATCTCATCCGGCTTGCCATACATGATATACATGCGGCCGCGATCGGTCCTCCATCCCGGTATTCCGGCGGCAAAATGATCGTTGGCATAGGCAATGCGGGCATAGTGATCTTCTTTAAATTCATTGTCTTCGCTGTCGGGATTCGGATTACGCCGCTGCCAGAAGGCCTCGATGAACTGGTCTCGTTCTTCGTCATTCGAGAGCTGCATGAAAGCCTTGCGCTCATCATCCCCGATGATCCAGCGTACGTCCTCATCGAGCCACTTCCGGTACTCACCTTTTAACTCTTTCTTAAACGCCTTTTCGTTGGCCTTGCGACGTTTCTCCTCAATCGGCCGCTTAAGCGGGTCGCCAGACTCGTCGGCCGCCGATGCTTTGCTCCCCTTGCCTCCATCCGGCGATTGATCCGCCGGCGGCTTGGCTTGGTCACTGGCCGATTTGGTCCCATTTTGGGCCCATGCAGTGGCATTCATCCCGAGGCAGAGCAGTAGTACCGAAGACGAAAAAACGCGGCTGAACACGGCGGAACCGAACATGGGGGAGGGCCACTCCTTTAGACACACTCTGGGCGTATTCATTTTATGTCTTTGAACAGGGGAATACAAGGCACTCAGGGCTAGAGGCATGGCACACATCTCCCCCAAGACAAGCAGATTCTGCGTCACGCCAGAATGGTTGTCCGCCCATTTGTCAAAACACCGGCGACGCACACGTGCCAATAACGAGCTTGGTCAGTCCAGGTGACATAAAACGCCGGGAGCATGCCCGGCGCGCACTTAGGCGCAGGCTATAATTGGAAAAGTTGTGCACCAGAATTCGAGGTTTACGGACCTGGAACTTTTGGCAAAAGTGCGACGTACCCTCTATTGCAAGCTGGCGCAAAATCGCGTGAGCGGCTAGCCGCTATGAAATTTGACATAACCAATGACCAATTGGCGCGTCTATTGCCATTAGGGACTGGGAGCAGCTAGGGTGGCCCCGGCGGGGCGGGAGAAAAGAATGGCGACCGCAGAAGTTATCGGTATCTCCGAACCACGGGTGTCGGCTCCTCCAGAGTCGTGCATGATTTCTACCTCAGATCTCTGGAAGACGTATGATATGGGATCTGAGCAGCAGGTCCACGCCCTTCGTGGCATCAATCTGCAGATTCGCAAGAATGAGTATGTTGCCATCATGGGCCCTTCGGGCTCGGGCAAATCTACGCTGATGAATTTGATCGGCTGCCTCGACAGTCCCAGCCGCGGGCAATACTGGCTCAACGGGCAGCAGGTCAGTGAATTGAACGACGACGAGCTGGCGCGCATCCGCAACAAGGAAATTGGCTTTGTGTTCCAAACCTTCAATCTTCTGGCTCGCGCTACCGCCCTTCACAACGTCGAGTTGCCGCTGGTCTATGCCGGCATCCCAGCCGCTGAGCGCGCCGAACGCGCCAAGGCGGCTTTGGCCGCCGTGGGCATGGAGTCGCGAATGAGCCACAAGCCGAACGAGCTCTCCGGCGGGCAGCGGCAGAGAGTCGCGGTCGCGCGCGCTCTGGTGAATCGCCCGTCTATTATTCTTGCCGATGAACCCACGGGTAACCTTGACTCCCAGACGGGCAGCGAGATCATGGCCCTGTTTGACCGGCTTCGGAGTGAAGGAAACACAATCGTGCTGGTCACGCATGAACATGACATCGCTGAATATGCGCACCGCATCGTCAATATTAAGGACGGCGTAGTCGAGCGAGATGAGGTAAAGAGATAGGCCGGAACGATAATTTTAAAGCGAAAGAAAGCCCCTCGATTTTTTGAGGGGCTTCCCATTTGCAGAGTAAGTCAGTCGGAGCTGCTGGCCTTGCGGATTTCTGCTGGGGTCACCGGACGCGCCATGAAGAAGTCATGGTCGTAAAGGTTCCGATACATGCGGCCGGCGATCTCAGCGGCTTTGGGACCAAAGGTTGGCCTCCCGCCCCGCAGAAATACCACCACCACCACCCGGCCATAGCTGGTATTGGCATAGCTTGCGAACCAGCCGAAGCGGGTTCCGGCGTGAGAACAGGTGCCGGTCTTGCCCAGTACCTCTTCTTCGTTGAAATTCGCCAGCAGGCGCCGCGCAGTCCCGTAACTGACTGCTCCCGCCATGCCGTCGGAAAGTTCCGGAATCATGCCGGAGATCTCTAGATGGCGCTTCACCAGTGGCTGAAAGCTAGTGACCTGGGCGGGCGTGGTGGGGTGCTGCAGATAATACATGGTCCCGCCATTGGCAATGGAGGTCACCAGCGACCCCAACTGCAGCGGCGTCATTGAAATGCCTTCCCCGAACGAGCACATCTTCCCTACGCCGCCCAGCTTGGAGGAAATTTCTGCGTTAGGATACACGCCAGGATTTTCGCCTGCAATGCGATATCCGGCGAGCTCGCCGAGGCCGTACGTGTGCGCATAATGCGCAACTTTTTCGAATCCGAGCTGGCGGCCGAGCGCCTCGAAATAGGCGTTATTCGAGTGCGCCAGAGCCAGCGTCAGATTCATATGGCTGCGGCCGCCCAGGCGAACTTCAGTCTCTCTGGTGATGATTCCCTCGCTCAATGCCGCCAACGCAACTGAAAGCTTGATGGTGGAGCAAGGTTGAGCGCCGCTCGATAGAGCCAATTTCTGGTTGACCATGGCCAGAATGCGGCCACTGGTTGGCTCAATCGCCATGACCGTTCCGTTCATGGCGCCCAGTGCGTCAATCGCAGCCTGGCGTACCAATGGGTCTTCACCGGCGGTTACATCGCCTTCAGTAATGTCTTTCGAAAATGAGCTCGTATAAAAGTGCTCGTAATAGTGATGGCGGCGGAGTGTAGCAACCGTCCGGGACCGCACTCTGCGGCTGCGCGCGAGGTGCCGCATATGTTTGCGGGCGCGCGGACTCTCCGCAACGCTGCGGGGCTTGCGACTGGTCAGCGGGCGCGTATTTATGGTGGCGGCAAATCCCGACTGCACAACCACAATGAGTAAGGTTATGAAAACGGCAATGAAAACAATGGGGCGTGCAATTCTGCGTCCCTTTACGGTCACTTCTTTGTTCCTGTCCGCGGATTTCACATCCACTTAGATTGCAAGAAGCTGGCCAATGCTTCCCTGGCCAGGTAAGTTTCGGCAATTTCCTGATCTTAGGGGACTTATTGGGACAGGCGCAATCGAAAACTACTTATCGAACCCGGGCCTGCAATTCTATCTAAGTTATTACAAATCTGTCACTTATCGCGAAAACCGACCCTAGGGACGCGACCTTTGGTAATGACTGACGAGGTTACCGCCTAAGGCAGCGCCTGTGGACAAGTTTCCACAACAGTGCCCCCCGGCAACGTAGAAGCGGCGAAACTGAAAAGCAGCAGGGGCAGAAAGAGCTTCTCCGAGACAATTTCCCGGTTACAACGATTTCTTCCCCTAAGCCGCCAAGCGCCTTGTAGGCCGAAACCTCGGGTGAAGGTTTCGCTCATCGAGAAGCTACAGCTTAGATCATCCGATAATTCACGCTTCTGTCTTACTTACGATACTATGTACGCTATGAAGGAACTAAGTGCGAAATTTACATCTAAGGGCCAACTAGTCGTTCCGGCCGAACTTCGCCGCCGGCATGGAATTCGGCCCGGCACTCGTGTCAAATTTTTGGAGGATCAATTTGGCCGGATTGTCCTGCAGCCCGTCACTGAGGAATATCTTGATCGAATCATGGGCTGCCTGGCTGATGGCCCGGATTTGCTGGCGCACTGGGAAGAAGAACATCGCAAAGACGGCAAGCACAAATCGTGAAAACATACGTTTTCGATGCCAGTGCGCTGTTTGCGTTCTTGCAAAATAAGCCCGCCGCAGAAAAAGTAAACGCGCTGCTGAAGGAAGCGACGCGCGGGCAGGTAGAGCTCTTGATGTCAGCAGTCAATTATGGCGAGGTCTATGGCGGAATCCTCCGGGAGCATGGACAGGACCGCGCAGCAGCAATCATGAGCGCCTTGCATCCCCTGCCTATCCATTTGGTTGATGCCACCCCTCCGCGCGCGTTACAGGCTGCGGATATCAAATCCAAATACAAACTCTATTACGTGGACAGCTTCGTCGCGGCCTTAGCACGCGAGCGTAAAGCTACAGTAGTCACGAGCGATTCTGATTTTCGCCGGCTCGGCCATGGTTTCCCGATACTGTGGCTGAAGGCATGATCCGCGAGACTGCCACACTATTGGGTTTTAAAGGGCAGACCTGCTTTGCGGCGGCCTGCAAACTGCGGAAGAAGTGTTAGGCCGACTCGCCTCGCTTCCTCAGAAACGCCGGCACATCCAGATCAGACTGCTCAAAATTTGCGATCATGGCGCTGCGCATACTATCGAGCGCGATGACCTCGGCTGACGCTGCAGGCATGGATGACGGGTGCGCCGATTCCATTACCATCGGCGAAGACGCCGGCTCCGAGTCAAACTCCTCCCCTCCCGCGTTTACCGTGAATCCCGTGGATTCGGTCCGGCGGCGGGGGCGGTCCTCATCTTTGAAGCCGGTTGCAATGACGGTGATCTTCACTGCATCTTTCATCTTTTCATCCAAGACGGCGCCGAAAATAATGTTGGCGTCTTCATGGGCGGCGTTCTGAATGATGCTGCAAGCTTCCTGCACTTCCGCCAGCTTCAAAGACGCCGATCCGGTGATGTTGATGAGAATGCCGCGCGCGCCGTCGATTGCTCCGGCTTCGAGCAGCGGAGACGCAATCGCTTTTTGGGCGGCTTCGGTGGCGCGCCGCGAGCCGTTGGCGGTGGCCGTACCCATCACCGCGTATCCCATGCGCGCCATGATGGCCTTCACATCGGCAAAGTCGCGGTTGATGATTCCAGGGATGGTAATGATGTCGGAAATTCCCTGCACGCCCTGGCGAAGGATATCGTCGGCGACGCGGAACGATTCGAAGAACCCGGCGTCCTGGGCGACCGCCAGCAACTTTTCGTTGGGGATCACGATCGTGGTATCGACCGAATCCATCAGCTCGGCGACTCCGCGCTCGGCCTGTTGCATGCGCCGCTTGCCTTCAAACGCGAACGGCTTGGTCACCACCGCGACCGTGAGCGCGCCCATTTCGCTGGCCAGCGAAGCAATGATGGGGGCCGAGCCTGTGCCCGTGCCGCCGCCGAGTCCGGTGGTCACAAAGACCATGTCTGCGCCCTCGAGGGCTTCGATGATCTTGTCGGAATCTTCCAGCGCGGCCTTGCGCCCGACCTCGGGATTCGCGCCCGCCCCCAGCCCGTTGGTGAGCTTGACACCGAGCTGGATCTTCATAGGTGCGCGCGACATGCGCAGCGCCTGCAGGTCAGTGTTGGCCACGATAAACTCGATGCCGTCCATCCCGGCCTCAATCATGCGGTTGACTGCATTGCCGCCGCCGCCGCCAATGCCGATCACCTTGATGCGGGCGTCATTGCGGGAATCATCGGTATAGTTGATGCGAATTTCGCTGCTTTCCCTTTTCATAGACTCACCTCATGTAATTAGTCGTTGGTCGTTCGTCATTAGCCGTTCGTCGTTGGCCGTTGGTCATTCGTCTTGGCCCTAAGCCCGCCGGATTCCAGATGCTGCCATCAGCAACCGCCCTTATCCCGCCAGCATTGCTCTCAATCTTGCGCTCCAGCGATCATCCTGGATGCCGCGCGCGCTGCGGGCGCGATGCCCGTAGATCACCATCCCCAGGACGGTCGCGAATTCCGGTTCTGCCAAAGTGGATGGCATCCTGGCAATGGGAGCCGGCCAGGCCATGCGTACAGGCTTACGCAGCACGGAATCAGCGATATCCATCAACCCGGGGAGACGCGACCCTCCGCCGCAGAGCACAATTCCGGCGGCGCACACTTCCAACATTCCGGCGTGGCGGAGGTTTTCGCGCAGCAACTCGAAAAGCTCGCGGGCACGCGGCTCCAGGATTTCTCCCACCATGCGCTGCGAGACCAACCGGGAACGGCGATCTCCCACGGAAGGCACCTCGATTTCATTCCCTTCGGGGATGAGCGTGACAATGGTGTTGCCGAACAGCTTCTTGATTTTTTCTGCTTCCACAATAGGAGTGCACAAACCCACCGAAAGGTCGCTGGTGAAATGATCGCCGCCCAATGGCAGCACGGCACTGTGATTGACGGCGCCTTCCTGGATTACGATGACGCTGGTTGAGCCGGCGCCAATATCCGCCAGACAAACGCCCAACTCGCGCTCATCGGAACGCAGTACTGAGTCGGCGCCCGCCAAAGGTTCAAAAACGGTGTCGTCAATGTGGATGCCCGCACGATTCACCGCCGTAACCAAGTTTTGCGTGGCTGATGTCGCGGCCGTGATCATGTGGACCCGAACCTCGAGGCGGGTACCAATCATCCCCATGGGATCGTGCACGCCGGACTGCTCGTCGAGGATGAACTCCTGAGGAAGCAGATGCAGCACTTCGCGATCCGGGGGGAGAGGAACCGCCCGCGCTTTCTCCACCGCCTGACGAATCTCATCCCGTCCAATCTCTCGCGCGCGATTTCCGAAAATCAAACCGCCTTGGGTATTGATACCGCGCACGTGCGAGCCCGCGACACCGAGAATCGCGTGTTCAATCGGAACACCGGCGCTGTCCTCAGCTCTCTCGACGGCTTTTTGGATAGCCACGACGGCTTTGTCCAAGTCGACGATGACGCCCTTGCGCGAGCCCCTCGACTCTGCCAGCCCGTGGCCCCGGTAGCGAAGACCATTCTCCCCAATCTCCGCGACCACCACACAGGTCTTGGCGCTGCCCACGTCGATGGCCGCCAGGAAGTTACCATTCGCCTTCGGCATAGTCAGCGCGCTCCCTCTGCTTTAGAGCCCGCTGGACTGGATTTTTGCGCGGTCGTGGTTCGCGATTTCGGAAACGCAGCGCCTGGGGCGTGGGACGCCGGTCTCATGAGTGCGCGTTTTGGTTGCGCCGAGCGCTTATGCCAATGCGATCGTTTTTCCGGGCGCTTGGCGGCCGCGGGTTTCACGATCACGGCTCGAGATGCCTCCGGCTTAACCGGCTCGCGGGTCGCCAGTACTGCTGGCTTCACCCCGGCGGAAATTGCCGCCTTTAGTGCCGAGGCCGACAATCCCGGCTGCCGTGCCGTGCCATGCAGGTCGGGATTCACGATGATTTGCTTTTCGTAACGCAGGTCCACGGATTCGAGCTTTTCGAACTGCTGCCGCCACTGTCGCAGATGGGCGACATAGATTTTGAAGCGGTCGAGATAGTTCGAAGATCCGAGGTGGATCAGCACCTCACCATCGGAATCATTGGTAAGAACTTTCACGTCTTCGGGATCGGACAAGTCCACCTCACTCAGGCTCTGGGAATAATGCCCGCCGGTGGAATCCAAGTCGCGCACCAACTGGTTGTAAATCTTCATCCTCGGCGCCCGCGTGGAAAGCGGCTCCGCCGAATTCATGCCCACAATCACGGGAAACGAATACTTTTTCTTGGCGGGTAAATCCATCAAGATGCCATTTGCGTCCGTGAGCATGACTCTGGATCCTACCCGGGCGAATGCAACCGGGGTGCGCTCGTGAATTTCGATCTTGATGCGGTCAGGAGCAAAGCGCATGACGCTGGCAGACTCGACCCACGGGATCTGAGCGAATTGCTTCTGGCGCTGGTCCAGGGGAATAAAGAAGATGTTGCGGCCGATGTCTCCGCCCATGACTTCCATGATTTGCGCCCGCGTCACATTGCCGAGGCCGGCCATTTCGATGTCGTCACTCGACTGCAGGCGAAACCGCCAGGAGTGTTCGCTATAGTGATAGAACGCAGCCGCGGACACCGCGAAGATTGCGGCCCCGGCAATGGCCAGCAGCGCCCAAAGCAGGCGGGCGGCGGTTTTTTTAGGGAGGGGCCCGCGGCGGGCAGAAACGCGCTTCTGGGCGCGTAGAAATGGCGATTCCTTCTCCGGATCCAAGTCGAGCAGGCGGGCGTCGTCAAGATCTTCGCGCGCCGGGTCGCCGGACGCAGAGTACAACTCTTCCTGGATGGCGGAGCCAGTTCTTCGAGCCATCAAGCCAGGTCAGTTGTCGTGGGAACCGCTGAGCAAGTTCACTATAGCTTTATTCGGCGGGCGAGGCATAGAAAAAAATTGTTGTGTTTTGCACAGAGGTGATGCCGTTCGTCCTTAGACATCCCCAGTTTTGCGATCACGGTGGCACTTAGCTCTGCAGATGGCTGGAGGCTTTCTGCTATCATTCCCCACTCCCATGCACCCCATTCTCCTGAGCCTTTTGCTCGGCACGACCGCTGCCGCCGCGAATGTCTTTGGCGGAACGATCATCGTAAAAAGGAACTGGGACCGGTCGTATCTTAAATATTTCGTCGCGCTGGGGGCGGGATTCATGTTGGCTACGGCCACGCTTGAGATTATTCCCGCCAGTTTTGCCTTGCGCGAGAAGGACGCTCCCCTGCTGATCCTGGCGGGATATTTAATGACCCATTTTTTCGAACACACCGTGACCCCGCATTTCCATTTTGGCGAAGAGACGCATGCCGAGCAGTTCATCTCTGCCCACAAGGGCTACTCGGTACTGCTGGGATTAGTTATCCATACCTTTTTTGACGGCATCGCCATTGCGTCAGGGTTCATCGTGTCGAACTGGTTGGGATGGGTCATTTTTCTGGCAGTTTTTCTGCATAAAATTCCCGAGGGATTCACCGTCTCGTCGGTGATGCTGGCCAGTGGCCGTAGCCGGCGGCTGGCCTGGGGAGCCTCCGTGCTGCTGGGCGCGGCGACTTTTGCCGGGGTGCTTACCATGGCGATCTTCAAGCGCCATGTGGGGCTGGGGCTGCCCCTCTCAGGGGGAGTCACTATCTACGTTGCGGCTTCAGACCTGATGCCGGAGGTGAACCGCGAACCAGGGGGGAGGATGGCTCTGGTGGTGCTTCTGGGTGTGGGGCTATTTTTTCTGCTGGACCGCCTGGTCCACTGAGGGGGGACGGGATTAATCCACCGTGTGCTTTGCTGTGTAGCCGTCGCGGGCGACCACCTGATATTTCACGTCTTTGCCTTTTTGATCTTTCATCTTCAGGGGTCCGCCATTGTCGGCGACCACATCTACTTTCAGCTTGCGATAAGTGCCGTCGAGCTTGGGATTCGTGGGGTGATAAGTGATGGTGTACTCGTGGTGAATGTCTTCGGAAATGTCGCGAAATACATCCGTAAAATCTCCGGCGAACCGCGGCTGGTAGAAGCGTCCGCCGGTTAGTTTGGCGAACGTCTGGAGTTGGTTGTCGGCCTGGTACCAGTCAATAGAGGCCATGCCCATACTGGCAATGCCATGGGACATTCCGGTGCACCGGTGGCTTTCGCAGTATTCCCGGAGCAGCCAGCCGATGCTGATGGGAAAGATTGTAATATCGTGCGTGTTTTTGACCTTCTTGGTGATCTGGTCAAGGTTGAGTTTGCTGAAAGTATCAATGCCGGTGCTCACCAGGACGACATATTTATGACCTTCGACCCGGTCCAGGCGGTCTAAGGTGTCGTAAAGCGCGTCGAAGACGTTGGTTTCGGAAAATCCGGGCATCCGCAAAGTGTTCAGCGCGCCCATGACCGCATTCTTGTCCTGGGTAAAGTCAACCAGGATATCGGAACGCATGTCATAGGAAACGACGGCGACGTAGTCTTCTTTCTTCAAGGTGCTGGCAAAGGCATACGAAGCGCGAAGAGCATCGATCAGGAGCGGGTAAGTGGTGGAGGCGAATTCTACCAACAGGACCGCGGTAATCGGCGCCGCTTCTACTTTGAAACCATTGATCGTTTGTGGGGCGCCGTCCTCAAAAACGCGGAAATTCTCCTTCTTCAAATTGGGAATGAACTGGCCGTTCTTGGTGGTCACCAGCACAGGGACGGTTACCAAAGGCACGTCCACGTGTATCGAGTAGTCGGGCATTCCCTCAATTTTTTTGGGCTTTATGGGGGGAGGTGGTGGCGGCGGCTCTTCCCCCTTCTTGGGGATGGCATAAGGACCGCTCTCGCTATTCGGCCCGCCCGCCTCCGGCGGCACTTCCTGCTGATTGGGATTTTCCTGGGGGGAGGTGGCCGGCGGGCGGGATTGACCTGGAGCCTGCGCATAGCCGGGCGAAGCGGAGATCAAGGTAAGAACCAGGAAGCAACACAAAGAATAGTTGCCCAAACAGATGCTTTCTCTGCGTTTACACGGGAAAAACGTGAAAAACATTAGCGCCTCTAGAGTAACCCCATGAAGGTGAAAAACCTTAGCAGCTCTGCAATAGCCCCATGTAGTATAGACGCACAGCTTCGCAGTTGGGATGTTTTGACCGGCTTGCTTTTATCCCTCTCCCACCGGCAAAAGATAGCGAAGTGCGGTTTCGTGTGGACCTTTTGACCGTGCTGGGGGAGAAATGAAACGAGTTTTTCGGGCCTGCGCAGTAGTGTACTTGTTTGTACTCTCCTCCCTCAGTTATACCCAAACTGGAAGGCCGGAAATCCTGCCGCTGGGGCAGATTCATAGCGGCATGAAGGGGACCGCCTACACGGTCTTTCAAGGCACACAGCCTGAACCCATGGAGGTAGAAGTCCTGGGTGTGCTGAGGAATGCCAACGGACCGAAGGGTGACATTATCCTGGTCCGATTGGGCGGCGCCAAAGCTGAGTACACAGGCGTAGTCGCCGGCATGAGCGGGAGCCCTGTCTATTTCAATGGAAAGCTGGCGGGAGCGGTCGCGTTTCGTATCGGGGAGTTTTCCAAAGAACCAATCGCCGGAGTCACCCCGATTTCCGAGATGCTGGAGATCAGTGCCCTGGATACAACTCCTGCGAATGTGCCGGTACAGGCCAGATCTTTACCATTGTCTTTGCCTTCGCCAGCTTCCAAGACTTCGGGACCCGGTGCTGCGTCCGTTCCCGGACAGAAGTTCGCCAACTATTTAAGCCCGATTGAAACTCCCTTGGTGTTCAGCGGATTCTCAGAAGATTCAGTCAAGGCCTTTGCCGCGCAATTTGCGTCGCAGGGCATCGTTCCGGTCATGGGGGTGGGATCGGCGAGTGACGCCAGGCAGCCTGATCCTCTCGTACCCGGCTCGGCGGTGAGTGCGGTGCTGGTGCGTGGGGACATGGATATCGCCGCCACTTGCACGGTGACCTACATTGACGCCGGCCATCTGCTGGCCTGCGGACATCCACTAATGCAGTTTGGGGTGGTGGACCTGCCAATGACCAAAGCTACCGTTCTGGCCACGCTGCCATCCCCTCTGAATGCATTCAAAATCGTAAATGCCACGGAAACCGTGGGATCATTCGTGCAAGACCGGCATACTGGCATCCTGGGAGAATTTGGCAAGGCAGCGGAGATGATTCCGGTGACGCTCACCATTCACGGTGGGCCGAATGCGAAAGTTATCCATTACGAGGTTCTCAACAATGCAAAGTTGAGCCCGGTGGCGATGGCAACGACGGTTTACAACGCCCTGCACGGAGTAAACGAGTATGGTGACGAGGCGACGTATGCGATGACGGGAAGCATGAGCGTCGAAGGATTTCCTGACGTGAAGTTACAGGACATGTTCTCGAGTGCGGACGGGCAGCAACCCGCGGCCGTGCTTGCGGCCACTTCCATCGGCGACCGATTCGGCCGAATCTACGAAAATCCTTACAGCACGCCCGCCATCAATGGCCTTAAACTGGATTTCGATCTGAACCATGAACGGCGCTGGGCCAGACTCGAGAGCGCGCACACCGACGTCAACGAAGCTCGCCCTGGCGATGACATAAACGTGGAAGTGCTGCTGCGGCCGTACCGCGGTGAGGCGGTCATCCAGCATATCCCGGTCCACGTTCCACCGTCCGCGAAGGGCACGTTGCGCATTCTGGTCAGCGATGGAGAAACGCTGGATCGCCTGAGGCGGGGGCCATCGGGTGTTCAGAAACTCGATCTGGCTTCAACCATTGCGGTGCTGAACAAGCAGCACGTCCACAATCGAGTGTACGTTTCGGTGCTCAATGAAGATCCCGAGGCGATGGTTGCAGATAAGGTTATGCCGGCGCTTCCTCTTTCGGTAATGAATGTTATGGACGGAATGCGCGGCACGCAGGACATGACGGTCGTCGGCGAATCCTCGGTGAGCGAAACCGCCACCCCGCCGTTGGACTTCGTGGTTGCGGGAGCGCAGTTGCTGCCGATCACAATCAAATAGGGTGCGCAGCCGCACCCAATTCAGGCATTTTCATCCCGCGCCTGCATGGTAGTCTGGTTCTTCCCGCAGCTAACGGAGCCGTGACTCGCCGATGTTCCTGCGCAACCCTGCTTTCCCTCTCATTTTCTTACTGATTTTCGTCCCCGCGGTCTTTCCAGAAGGAACGCGGACCTGGGAACAATCCAAGTATGACGATTTCCTGAAAGGCACTCCCCATGGGGTGGCTATTTCCAGCGATGGGACGCTGAAGCTCGCTCCCGCCTTCAAGCTGCTGGCCGCGACTCCGTCCAGCGCCGTGTGGGCGACAGCAGTGGGACCGCACGGTGAGATTTATGCCGCGACCGGGGCGCCCGCCAGGATTTACCAGATCGTGCCCGGCGCCCCGCCGGTGGTGATTTTTCAGCCGCAGGAATTGCAAGTGCAAGCTCTGGTAGTGGACAAGAATGGCGTTCTTTATGGCGCCACGAATCCCGACGGCAAGGTTTACAAGATTGAGCACGCCGCCCTGAAGGAAAGATCTACAGCGGAAGAAACAAGACCCCAAAGCGAATGGAGGTCTTCGGTCTATTTTGATCCTGGCACCAAATACATCTGGGGTCTTGCGCTTGATGTGATGGGGACCCTATACGTCGCCACCGGCGACCACGGTCAAATCTTTCGCGTCGCAGTCAACGGAGAGCACTCGCTCTTCTTCAAGAGCGACGAACCACACATTCGCGTGCTTACCATTGCTCCGAACGGCGACCTGATCGCGGGATCAGATGGCAGTGGATTGATCTATCGCATTTCTCCCCAAGGAGAGGGATTTGTACTTTACAGTGCGCCTAAGAAAGAGATCACCAGCCTTGCGCTGGATAACACGGGAAATATCTACGTGGCTGGGACGGGAGAAAAGCGGGCGGGACCACCATCCGCAGCGCTGCCGCTCGCGCCGCTGGGTCCGGCACCACCCCCCGCGGGCAATGACAAACCTCCCGGCCCTGCACCGGAGTCCAGCCCCGCTCCAGGCAGCTCGCCCCTGGGAGTTCCCGGAGGATCCGAGATCTACAAGATAGCGCCGGATGGCTCGCCTGCGCGCCTATGGAGTTCACACGAAGACCTGGTCTATGCCCTTGCCTTCGATCAGAACGGACACCTTTTGGCGGGAAGCGGAAATCGCGGCCGGATTTTCCTGATTTCGGGGAGAGACGACTATTCGGAGCTGCTCAAGGCTGCGGCCACCCAGGTCACATCGTTCAGCAAGGCTCCCGGGGGTTTGTACGCTTCCACTAGTAACTTAGGGAAAATTTTTCTCCTCAACCATTCTGCGGATGCGGAAGGCACCTACGAAAGCGACGTGTTGGACGCTCGCGGGTTCTCAAAATGGGGACGGTGTGAGTTCCGGGGCGGTGGCCAGGTGGAATTGTTTGTTCGCAGCGGGAACGTGGACAATCCCGACCGTAACTGGAGTGCGTGGAAGAAAGTTGATCTGCAGAATGACGCTGGCGTCCCAGCCCCGCCGGCACGCTTCATTCAATGGAAAGCGGTATTGCATTCGGGCAGCGTTGCGCCACGAGTGGACAGCATCACCCTGAACTACTTGCCAAAGAATGTGGCCCCGGAATTCGATGACGTCCTCGTGACCCCTGGTACGCGGTATCAGGCGGCTCCTCGCCCTCCGAACCTGGAACCTGGTCAGCGCGTTGACCCCCAGCCGAATCCCGTCCGTGACCGCTTGTTGGTGGGAGTGAAGTGGACGGTGCGCGACCAGAATGATGACCAGCTGGTTTATGCGGTCTACTACCGCGGGGACGGGCAAAGCCGCTGGCTGCTGCTAAAAAGCAATCTTAGCGAGAAGTTTTACGCCTTTGATTCGTCGCTCCTGCCCGACGGCGGGTACACGATCAAGGTCATTGCGTCCGATGCGCCCTCCCACTCGCCGGAAGATGCGCTCACCTCGGAAAAAGAGAGTTCGCGTTTCGAGGTGGATACCACGTCTCCGCAAATTCGGGAGCTGCAGGCTTTTATTCAAGGCGATAAGATCCACATTCAATTCCGCGCCGTAGACACTTTTTCGCCGATCAAGCGCGCTGAGTACTCGCTGGACGCCGGAGACTGGCATTTGGTTGAGCCGGTCAGCCAGCTTTCTGATTCAAAGTCCGAGAGCTATGAGTTTTCTCTGCCGGTGACCGCTGAAGGCGCCAGCCAGGAGCACGTCATTGTGGTCCGCGCCTACGACCGCTACGAAAACATGAATTCCGCCAAAACGCTGGTTCCCGGAAAGTAGCTGCTGTTGGCCTGCCACACGGCATTGTCATTTCGAACGTGGCGGAAGTAGGAAGCTCCGTTTGATAAAGCAGCTCCTTAGGGATGCGGCACCTCGCAAAGACAACTGAAGAAAGAATCAAGTTCATGGCTGCCCGAGCGCAAGCTGGTTCGCCTCGCGCAATTCCGGAAACATCCACGCCCAAAGCGCGACCACGATAAGAGTGCCGGCTCCGCCGATAATCACTGCGGGAACTGTGCCGAACAAGTGCGCGGTCAATCCTGACTCAAATTCCCCCAACTCATTCGAGGCGCCGATAAAAATCATGTCCACGGCATTCACCCGGCCGCGCACCGCGTCAGGGGTGGCGATCTGTACCAGCGTTCCCCGCACCACCACGCTGACCATGTCGCTCGCTCCCACCAGCAGCAGTGATATCAGCGAAAGCGTAAGGCTTCGAGAAATTCCGAACACAATGGTGAGGGCTCCGAATGCGGCTACGCAGACCAACATGATCTTCCCGACGCGCCGCTTTAGTGGGCGATAGGCAAGAAGAATAGCCATAATCGCGGCCCCGGCTCCAGGCGCGGCCCGCAGCAATCCCAGGCCCCACGGGCCGGTGCGCAGAATTTCTCTGGCGAAAACGGGAAGCAATGCCACAGCGCCCCCCAGCAGCACAGCAAAAAGATCGAGAGATATGGAACCTAGAATCAACTTGTGCGTGCGGATGTATTGCAACCCCGCAAGCACCGTCTTCAACGTGAAGTCCTCGCGAAGCCGGTTGCCCGCGCGCGTGCGCATTCGGATCAGCGCAACTGTTGCGATCCCGCAAGCTGCCCCCGCGATCGAGTAAACCCCCCCCGGACCGCCAAAAATTGCATACAGAAATCCACCGAGCGCAGGTCCCAGAATCGTCGCTCCTTGAAAGATGGTCGCGTTCCACGCCACCGCGTTAGGAAACACTTTATCTGGGACTAACAAAGGAATCAGCGACCGGCCCGCCGGACTATTGAAAGAGCGCACAACTCCCAATAACGCCAGCACAGCGTAAATCGGCCGCACATTGCGCCCGCCATGCATGCTGATCAGGATCAGCAGCCCGCAACAAACCGCAAATCCCAGATTACAAATCAGCAGCAGATTTTTGCGGTTGAAGCGGTCGGCGGCGTGCCCTGCAATTAGAAATAAAAAAACATTCGGCAGGAACTGCGCCAGGCCTACCAGTCCGAGATCAAGCGGGCGACGGGTAATTTCATACACTTGCCACCCGACCGCGACCGAGAGCATCTCCAGGGCAGCAACAACGAAGAAGCGCTCCAGCTGATAAAGCGTGAAATCGACATGACGAAACGCCGCCAGCCCGGCATGGCTGGCATCGGTAGAGTTGGGCATGCTCCTCTAATCTGCCACAAGACGCAGCCGCACGTGCTCAGGCTAGAATCTGATGTTAGCTTTATCGGACTGACAATCAAGGTTCTGTTTACCCGATGGCTGATGCTGACCGCTGTTCTTATGCGCTTCGAATTCTTCATTGCGTTGCGTTATCTGCGTGCTAAGCGACGGCAGGCGGTGATCGGTGTGATCACCGGCCTCTCGATCGCGGGTGTAGCGGCCGGAGTTGCATCCTTGATTATTGCTCTAGCTATTAACAATGGCTTTCGACAGGACTTGCAGGACCGCCTGCTGGGATCAACTTCGCACGTCAACCTCCTGCGAACGCTGGGCGATGGAATTCGTGACTGGCGTCCGCTGATGGAGCGCTTGCAAGAGCAGCCGCACATCATTGCGGCCGCGCCCGACATCTATGAGCAAGTATTGATCTCGCTGGGGGCGCGGGCGCGAGGAGCCGTGCTGAAGGGGATCATCCCCAAAGACGAGCGAAAGGTAAGTGATTTGCTCACCAGCGTGAAACAGGGTTCCGCCGATGCGCTGGAAGGAGACTCCCGGCAACCCTCCCCAGAACAGTCCCCAGCTGAATCTGACCCTTCGCGGCCTGATTCCCTGTCAGGCGTTTACCAGCGCCGCGCTGCCATGCCGCCCATCATCCTGGGAAAGGAGATGGCGGACGAACTCGGAGCCAAGGTGGGTTCCATTGTGCTGGTCACCAGCCCGCAGGGCGAACTCACTCCGTTCGGGCTTGTCCCCAAGTACAGCCGGTTTCGAGTCGCGGGAGTGTTTGACTCTGGCTTCTACGACTATGACTCTTCCTGGGCTTTCACCCGCCTGTCTGATGCGCAGCGCCTTTTCGCGCTGGGCGACGTCATTCAGATTATCGAATTCAAAATTGACGACATCTACAAGGCACCCGAAGTTGGCCGCGCACTGGAAGCAGCGGCAGGGTCGGGTTTCATGACCTCGAACTGGATGGAGCAGAACAAACCTTTGTTTCATGCTCTTCGCTTGGAGCGTCTGGTCACTTTTATTACCGTAGGACTCATTGTCTTCGTGGCCGCGCTGAACATTTTGATTTCCCTGACCATGATGGTGATGGAGAAGACCCGCGACATCGCAGTCCTGATGTCCATGGGGACCCGGAAATCGCAAGTACGCAAGGTCTTTGTAGCGCAAGGGGCGCTGATCGGGATTGTCGGAACGGCAATCGGTCTCGTCGCCGGTTACGCGCTTGCCTGGATGGGCGCGCACTATCACGTGTTTGCACTGGCTCCGGAAGTTTATTCCATTGATTACGTTCCGTTTGCGCCGCGAGCCAGCGACGGTATTTTGGTGGCCGTCATCGCCGTCGGAATATCGCTGATCGCTACCATCTATCCTTCGTGGTCCGCCGCGCGCATTTTACCCGCCGAAGCGCTCAGATATGAGTAGCCCTCGTAAAGACAAGGCCCGAACAGCTTTAGAAAGCGACCCCTGCGCCAACTTCGCGTTTTCCGGGGGCTTGAGGTCTTGGACTGCAGTGAAGCGGCTGGCAACATACCTATCCGTGCCGTGTTTTAATAAGAGACGCGGTAGAGGTGCTGGCTGCGCGCCGGGTTGCGACGAGGAGCATTCCAGTTGCATCTAAGACAACAGGTGGCGCTCCGAGCCGAAGGACTGAAAAAGGTCTTTCGGTCTGGCGTCACGGAATTGGCGCTCTTTGAAAACCTTTCGTTTGAAGTAGGGCAAGGCGAGATGCTCGCGATCGTGGGCGCGTCCGGGGCGGGAAAGAGCACTTTGTTGCACATCCTGGGAGCGCTTGATAGGCCTTCTGCGGGTGACGTATACTGCGCCCATTTGCGGTTAAATACGCTGTCAGAAAATGAGGCGGCTGATTTTCGTAACCGCGAAATTGGGTTTGTGTGGCAATTCCATTACCTGCTGCCGGAATTCTCGGCAATCGAGAACGTGGCCATGCCGCTGCTGGTGCGCGGAGTTCTTAAGCCGGAGGCGGAGAAAGAAGCGCTACGCTGGCTTGAGGAAGTGGGCTTGAAGCAGCGCGCCCATCACCGTGCTGGCGAACTCTCCGGGGGAGAGCAGCAACGTACTGCTTTGGCGCGAGCATTGATAACCCGGCCAAAGTTCCTGCTGGCCGACGAGCCGACAGGCGATCTGGACAGCCGCACGGCAGATTCCGTTTTCGAATTGATCTCGCGCTTGCATCGCGACTATCAGCTGGCATCTCTGATCGCGACCCACAATTTTGCTTTCGCACGCCGCTGCCACCGGGTGTTGAAGCTAGAAAATGGACGAATGGAAGAGGTTTTGCCACAGAGTCTGACTGGATAGCAGATAAGGCGCGTGTACCCAAATGAACACTGTTTCTAATCAAGGGAGGAATTGCGATAATCAAATGGTTCCTTTAGTAATGGGAAGCAGTGGCAATTCGCATGGTGGCTCACGATAATGAGAGTGTGAGCTCGGGGTTAACTGGAAGTTCCGGAGTTCTGGGCCGCAAGTTTGACCTTTCGATCTCTGGAGGAACCTGGGAGAAAGGGCGATATGTTTGAGCGTTACACGGAAAAGGCACGGCGCGTCATCTTCTTTGCGCGGTACGAAGCCAGCCAGTTCGGCTCTCCTTATATCGAGACCGAGCATCTGCTGCTGGGACTTCTTCGCGAAGATAAAGCCCTGACTAATCGATTCCTGCGTTCCCATGCTTCGGTCGAATCCATTCGCAAGCAGATCGAGGGACACACCACGATCCGCGAAAAGGTTTCGACGTCGGTCGATCTTCCGTTGAGCAATGAATGTAAGCGGGTGTTGGCCTACGCCGCAGAAGAGGCGGAACGGCTCTCCCATAAGCACATTGGCACTGAGCATTTGTTATTGGGCTTGCTTCGCGAAGAGAAGTGCTTTGCGGCTGAAATATTGCACGAACGCGGACTTCGACTCTCCACCATCAGAGAAGAACTGGCGCGCAGCAGCCAGGAAAAGAGCCAGCCGCAGCGTCAGCGTGAGTCCTCCCTGTTGAGTGAGTTTTCTCGTGACCTGACCCAGGCGGCGATGGACACCCAGCTGGATCCGCTGGTGGGCCGTGAAAATGAACTTGAGCGGGTCGTACAAATCCTGTGCCGCCGCACCAAGAACAATCCGGTTCTGATCGGCGAACCGGGTGTGGGCAAGACGGCCATCGTGGAAGGCCTGGCGCAGCGCATTGCTGACGGTGAAGTCCCGTCGTTCCTTGCCGACAAGCGAATTCTGGCGCTGGATTTGTCCCTGATCGTGGCCGGTACTAAATATCGCGGGCAGTTTGAAGAACGCCTCAAGACCATCATGAAGGAATTGATGGAGTCGCAAAACTGCATTGTCTTCATCGATGAACTGCACACGCTGGTTGGCGCGGGATCGGCCGAGGGGTCGCTGGACGCCGCCAACATCCTCAAGCCAGCGCTCTCGCGCGGCGAAATTCAGTGCATCGGCGCCACCACGCCGGGCGAGTATCGCAAATCCATCGAGAAAGACCGGTCGCTGGAGCGGCGTTTCCAGGCGGTGAAAGTTCCGCCCCCGAACGAAACTGATGCCACCAAGATCCTGTTTGGGATCAAAGACCGTTATGAGAAATTTCACGCGGTGACTTACACTGACGAAGCCATCAATTTTGCCGTTTCGCACTCGAACCGCTACATCCCCGACCGCTTTCTGCCGGACAAGGCGATTGACCTGGTGGATGAAGCCGGGGCGCGCGTGAAGCTGCGCCAGACCTCTCTGCCGGAAGAGATCACCGAAGTGCAGAAGCGGCTGAAGTTCATCGTCCACAGAATGGAAAACGCGGTCGCGAACCACGAGTTTGAGAAGGCGCGTTTTTATTCGGACGAAGAACGCAAGGAACGCGAGAACCTGCGCGTGCTTCGCGAAAAATATCACCTCGACGAATCGGCCACCGGGGTCGTAAACCGCGAAGACATTGAAGATGTAGTCTCGCGCTGGACGGGGGTGCCGATTACGTCCATAAAAGAAGAGGAATCGCAGAAGCTGCTCCGTATCGAAGAAGAGCTGCACCGGCGCGTGATTTCCCAGGACAAATCGATTAGCGCTCTGGCTCGCGCCATCCGGCGCAGCCGGGCTGGATTGAAGAACCCGAACCGGCCTATCGGTTCATTCTTGTTCCTGGGTCCCACCGGAGTAGGCAAGACCGAAGTCGCGCGCACGCTGGCGCAATTCATGTTCGGCAGCGAGAAGTCTCTGATCCGCTTCGACATGTCCGAATTCATGGAAAAGCATTCGGTCTCGAAGCTGATCGGGTCGCCCCCGGGATACGTTGGCTACGAGGAAGGCGGCCAGCTCACCGAGCGGGTAAAGCGCGCGCCTTACTCCGTGGTCCTGCTCGACGAAATCGAGAAGGCGCATCCGGACGTGTTCAACATCCTGCTGCAGGTTTTTGAAGATGGCCAGTTGACTGACGGCCTCGGCAACACTGTAGATTTCAAGAACACGATCCTGATCATGACTTCGAACATCGGCGCCCGCCACCTGCAGAGGCGCGAGGGCCTGGGCTTCCAGTCAACCAAGGAGGAGATGATTTCCGACAAGATCGAGGAACTGGTGAAGGGGGAGGTCAAGCGCACCTTCAACCCAGAGTTCCTCAACCGTCTGGACGAAATCATCATCTTCAACGCCTTGAGCGAGGCTGATCTGATCCAGATTCTGGAGCTGATGGTCACGCAGCTGAACCAGAACCTGGCGCAGAAGTCCATCACGGTAACAGTTGCAGACGAAGCCAAGAAGTGGATCCTCAATCAGACGTTGACGGACCGCACCTATGGCGCGAGACCGCTGCGCAGGGCATTGCAGAAGTACATTGAAGACCCGCTATCGGAAGCGTTGATTCAGGGCACCATTACTGTCCGCCCGGCGTTCATCGAGGTCTTCCTGGATGGCAACAAGCTGTTCTACCGCCCGGTGGATGCAAAGGAAAACGAGGGCGTGCTGCTGTACGAGAAGTAGCCGTCAGCCATCAGCATTCAGCCGTCAGCTCAAAGCTGGCGGCTTTTTTTTGGGTTGGGCTTGTGGAGAACCGGCGTCCAGCGGCTTCTCTCTGGATTTCAAGCGGTTTTGCTCCAATCCTCGATCTTCAGACCTGAGACGCGACGGAATACCCGGTCATTGGTGACCAGCACAGCCCCGAGGGCCAGAGCGTGCGCGCCGATCATCATGTCCAAGTTGCCCATCGGCTGGCCCTTCTTCTCCAAGACAGCGCGCAACTGGGCGTAATGTTTAGCGGCGTCCGAATCCCACGGCAGCACGTCGAGTCGAAGCAGAAACTCCTCAACCGCAACTCTCAACGACACCGCCTGGGGAAGCCGGGCAAGGCCGAAAAGCAACTCGGCTTCTGTGACGACCGAAACTCCCACATCGGCCATGGGCAGCTTGACCAATTGCTCTCGTACTCGCGGCACATTACCTTTGATCACATAGCTGGCGGTATTGGTATCGAGAAGATAGCGGACGGCCATTAGAAGAGCTTTCGCTTCTGTGGAGGTGCATCCTTTCGATCCGACAGGAAGTCGTCTGGCGCCTTAGTTGTCTTCAACAATTCGAAGAAATCATCCCAGGAGTTGGGCCGGCGGGAAAGAATCACGTCTCCGGTGGCCGGATCGCGGCGGACAAACACCTCGGCCCCTTCGAAGCGATATTCTACGGGCAGGCGCACGGCTTGGCTGCGGCCGTTGCGGAACAGTTTTGCGGTACGCGGCATGCGGTTTTTTCCTCCGGTCTATATCATGATAGACCGCAATAAAGGTATATATCAAGATATATATAAAAAGGCCTAGAAGCTTCTCCTGTGATCGCTATAATCTGCGACCTCTCGAATAGAGCCGTGTCTAGAAGGGCATCATAGAAAAGATAAACATGCCGATAAATTCTCTCCAATCCACGAGCACTGGAAGCCGTACATCGCCGCCAAACTCAACGGCCAGTATGTGAAACTTGACAAAGTGAAGGGCGAGTTCATCTTCCACTATCACGAGAATGAGGACGAGATGCCTGGCGGTCAGAGGCCGCTTCCGCATGGAGTTCCGCGACCGCCACGGCTGGCTTGAGTGAGGCGAATTCATCGTAGTGCCGCGCGGCATGGAGCACTGTCCGGTGGCAGAAGAAGAATGCTGGATTCTGCTGTTTGAACCGGTGGCCACGCTGAATACCGGGAACGTGGTGAACGACGCACGCTTGAGAAGCCGAAACGGGTGTAGCCCCATCCCGCCGGTACACCGTCTTCTGTACCGTATCCCGCTCCCTCCATTGGCGAGAACATTCAAGTGGCAGTATCAGTGACCGGTAACCAGTGGCCAGAGAACCTGCTGACCACTGACAACTGGCTACTTGCCCGGGTATTCATGAGCCCTGACCACCAGACGCACGAAGAGGAGCCGGTCTGCACCGCATGGCCGCGGCTGTTGCAAATTGCGCTGGTGCTGTTCGTGGTCATCAGCTTAGGAGTTGTGGTGCGCTACCGGCTAACACCCTCCCCCGATGGAATGCAACAGCAGATAAGCCGCCTGACCGCACAGGTTGATGAACTCCAGCAGGAACAGGCAATGCCTTCGCTGGTCTTGCATCAGTATCGCAATTCCATCTGTTACATCTTCGGCATTTACCAGGTTGGTTTCCCGTTCCAGCAGCCGATGCAAAGAATGCGAATTTCCGGAACAGGATTTGTTGTTGCCAAAGGCCTGATCGCGACCAATCGCCACATCGCCGAGCCCTGGTATGGAGATGCGGACTCCAACGCTTTATTTGGCAGGGGGGCCACGGCCAAACTGGAAAAGCTGGTCGCCTATTTTCCCGGCTCCCCGGCTCCGGTGAGCCTCACTCCCGCCGCCCTCTCCTCCGATGGAGATTTGGCGATTGCACGGATGAACAACCCACCTGCATTCGACGTGCAGCCGTTACCGCTGGCGACGGAGAAGCCGAATCCCGGCGAACTGGTTGCGGTGGTGGGCTATCCCATGGGAGTTCTCGGGATGATGGCCAAAGCACCAACCCCTGTCTATGCCCGCCTCGCGTTCCGGCATGACGATCAAGGCGCAGCCAGCGAATTAGCGTCCCTCTCGCTGATCCGTCCTTCGGCAACTTGCGGTCACCTGGGAGATGTTGTCGGAGACAAACTGATCTATGACGCGCCCACGGCGCACGGCGCCAGTGGCGGCCCGGTCTTCAACTCGCGCGGGGAAGTAATTGGGGTGAACGCCGCCTACATTGATGGCTTCTCCGGCGGCACCCTGGGAGAATCGTCTCAGGCCCTTAAGCCACTGATCGAGGAAGCCCAAAAGAAAAAGTTTTAACCACACAGGTCTCAGACTTTCCAGGCCCGAGAATTAGTTCCTCCTGCCCTGTTGTCATCTCGACCCGCACTTCTTGGGAATCTCTCCGGCTAGCTGGCCTCGATCATGATCAGCATGCAACTTTCAGAAAACACGATGCCATTGATTGCCGGGTCCCAACCTCTGGCCAGATCACGCCCCCACCGTTTAAAATCCCTGTTCCTGGGTTTTGAATCGTTCTGGAGAAGAGAGTTGATTCCACGTTACACGCGTCCGCAGATGGGCCGCATTTGGAGCGAGGAAAATCGCTTTCGTACATGGTTGAAGGTCGAGATCGCCGCCACTGAAACTCTAACCGAGGCCGGCATCGTGCCCAAAGCCGCGGCGAAAGCCATCCGCGAACTCGCGGACTTCCGGCTCGAGCGTATTCAGGAAATCGAAGCCGAAGTCCGGCATGACGTCATTGCCTTCACGACCGCGGTAGCGGAATTCGTTGGCCCGGAATCACGCTGGTTCCACTACGGCTTGACCTCAAACGACGTGGTGGATACGTCGCAGGCGCTCCTGGTTCGGCAGGCCTCCGAGATCATTGCCGCCGATTTGCGCCAACTGGCTGATGTGCTCAGGCGCCGTGCGTTCGAATTCAAGGACACCCCCATGATCGGACGGACCCACGGCATCCACGCCGAGCCGATCACTTTCGGCTTCAAACTGGCGAACTGGTATTCCGAAGTGCAGAGAGACATCGAACGGTTCGACCGTGCCGCCGAGGACATGCGCGTCGGCAAATTTTCCGGTGCGGTCGGGACCTTCGTCCACCTGAGCCCTGAGCTGGAAGAGAAAATGTGCGTCCGCCTCGGGCTCAAGGCGGCGGCGATTTCCTCCCAGGTCATCCAACGCGACCGCCATGCGCATTACCTGGCAACATTGGCTGTAATTGCCTGCTCGCTCGACAAAATCGCAACCGAAATACGGCACTTGCAACGCACCGAAGTACGCGAAGCCGAGGAATATTTCAGTGAAAAGCAAAAGGGCTCCTCAGCCATGCCGCACAAGCGCAACCCCATCACGGCTGAGCAGATCAGCGGCCTCGCCCGGGTTGTCCGCTCGAATGCGCAGGCTGGATTTGAAAATGTCGCTCTCTGGCACGAACGCGACATCTCGCATTCCTCGGTGGAGCGGGTCATACTGCCCGATTCCACCGCCCTCGTGGACTACATGCTCCACAAGACGGCGGCCCTCCTGGATAACATGCTCATCTATCCGGAGCGGATGAAAGCGAACCTGGAGAGCACCGGCGGGCTGGTATTTAGCGGCCAGCTTCTTCTCGATCTGGTGGAGCATGGCGTTTCGCGGGAGGACGCCTACCGGCTGGTGCAGGGCCATGCCATGCGTGCCTGGAAAGAAGGCCTTACCTTTCGCGATGTGGTGATGAAGGACCGAAAGATTATTGGACGCGTTCCAGCCAAGGCAATCCAGCAGGCCTTCGACTTGAAGCGTCAGCTGCGCAACATCGACGAAATTTTCGCCAGGGTCTTCGGCAGCGGCAAAGCTTCAAATCCCCGGCGTGCACGCAAGTCCTAATTCGGCGCGTTTATCTATGTTGCCCGGGGAGGATCCAATGCCTTTCAGTCAATGTTCGGCTCCGCGTTTTATCTTGATCTTTGTCTTTATCTTTATCTCTGCAGAAATTGACTCCAGTTTTTGCTTTGGCGTCGATTCTCCTCCACAGCCCAGCCCGAGGGAGCAAGCCTGGGCGGTGCTGCAGGACGGCCTGAAAGAGGAGAAGGCTTTGAAACGGGTCGATGCCGTGAAGGCCCTTTCTCTGCTACAGGGGGAACGGCGCGCCGCCCGCTCTGCTCTCGGGGCGTTGCGTGACAAGAATGCGGGCGTTCGCAGCGCCGCGGCGGCGACGCTCGGCCAGCTGCATGTCACCAGCGCAATCCCCCAGCTCCGGGAATCCCTTTCCGACAAGAACGTTTCCGTTGTGCTGTCTGCGGCACACTCGCTGTTGTTGCTTAAGGACAAGTCTGCATATGGGATTTATTACGCCATTCTGATGGGTGACCGAAAGACCAGCGCGGGAATGATCCAGGAGCAACTGGACCGCCTAAAAGATCCAAAACAGGTGGCGGAGCTTGGCTTCCAGGAAGGAATTGGCTTTGTTCCCTTCGGGGGCATGGGATATGGGGCCTACAGGGCGATGGCCAAAAAAGACAGTTCGCCCATTCGAGCCGCGGCGGCGCGGTTTCTGGCGCTGGATCGTGATCCGGTGTCGGAAGACGCCCTGATCCAAACTGCACTGGCAGACAAGAGCGGAATCGTCCAGCAGGCGGCACTGGAGGCACTCGCACAACGGGGCGACCCAGGCTGCATCGGCCGGCTTATGAAAAACCTGGATGATGACCGCGACGCGATCCGCTATTGGAGCGCAGCCACCATCCTCCACCTGAGCGATCTTCCCACGCGCCCCGCCTCCAAAGACAAGTAGGTGCGCGCATGCACGTTTCAGCCGAAACCGTGTCAGAATGCGTCCGCGCAAATGTTATGCGGGTCAGGCTGCCACCGCTAGCGGCGAATACGGGACTCTTCGTCATGATTATCATTCAAGCCGGCGCAGTGGGCGCCGGTTTACGAATCTGCCAGCAGAGGAGCTGACCCATTTCACTCGTGCTCAAAGAAGGTTGGCCCTTCCCCACCAAGTCGCGCGTTCGATGCCCATCTCCAAGCACTTCGCGGACTGCTGATTCAATGGCAACGGCTTCGGTTTCCAGGCGGAAAGAATGCCGCAAGAGCATCGCGGCGGAGAGGACCGCACCGAGAGGATTGGCAATGTCCTGCCCCGCGATGTCGGGGGCGGAACCGTGAATTGGCTCGTACAGACCCACTCTTCCACCGATACTGGCCGAAGGCAGCAGCCCCAGCGATCCAACCACTGCGCCTGCCTGGTCCGAGAGAATATCGCCGAACATATTTTCAGTGACGATGACATCGAATTCCGCCGGGCGTGAAACCAGGGCCATGGCCGCCGAATCCACATACATATGAGAGAGGGTCACGGCGGGAAACTTGGACGCCATGCGGGTGACGACTTCGCGCCACAAACGGGATGTATCAAGAACATTAGCTTTGTCGACCGAGGTCACTTTCTTGCGACGCCGCATCGCCAGCTCGAAGGCCACATGGGAGATTCGCTCGATCTCAGGCTCGGTGTAGGCCATGGTATCCGCAGCGCGGCGTTGTCCCGACTCCCCTTCGGTAGAGCGTGCGCCGAAGTACACTCCGCCCAGTAGTTCGCGAACGATCATTACATCAGTTCCGCGGACGACGTCCGGGCGCAGCGGAGACAAGCTCTCAAGGCCAGGAAGACAGGTTGCGGGACGTAAATTAGCAAAAACTCCCAGCTCTTTCCTCAGGCGCAACAGTCCCGCTTCAGGGCGAAGCCTGCCGGAATAATGATCGAATGTTGGCCCGCCCACGGCACCCAGCAATACAGCGCCGGAGGCTAGGCAAGCCTGAATCGTATCCAGCGGAAGCGGGTCTTCGCAGGCAAGCAGCCCGGCGCCGCCGATATTTTTCTCAGAAACTTGCAGCTCATGGCCAAAGCGCTTCGCAATGGCTTGCAAAACTTGAACCGCTTGCGCGGTAACCTCGGGACCGATCCCGTCTCCGGGCAAGACGGTGATTTGCATGAGCATAGAGAAGGAGGCTTAACGGGGCTGATTGTACCGAATCAGCCGGGGTTCACTGCTACACGCCCCAGAGATAGTCTTCCTGGTCGGAATGGTGCTCGGAGGGGCCCTGCGCGGGCAGGGTCGCAGCGCTGAAATCCGCAGAAACTCCACCCGGAAACAACCTGCGAGAAGTTTCGGCGCCTGCGGCTGCGGCCGCGGCCACCTCGGGCTGTACCCGGCCAGGAGGAATACGGTGGGATTCGCCATCGTTCTCGCGAATCAGCTCCAGCAAGTGGTGATCGTGAACGTGCTTGATTTCATCCGCCAGAACCACAAATCGGCGATAGATCTCGTCCAGTTCGCGCCGCTCGAACTGATAGCCGAGCTGCTCGCAACGCAGGCTAAGCGCATGACGTCCGGAGTGCTTGCCCAATACCAGCTTTGAATCTGGAACTCCAACCGACTGCGGGGTCATGATTTCGTAGGTGAGACGGTTCTTCAGCATGCCGTCCTGGTGAATACCCGCCTCGTGCGCGAAAGCGTTCCGTCCGATGATGGCTTTGTTCGGCTGCACCGGAATCCCGGTAATCTCCTCCAGCATCTGGCTGGTAGGAAAGAGCTGCTCTGTGGCGACTTCAGTTTCATAAGCGAAACGGTCTGCCCGGACCCGCAGCGCCATCACAATTTCTTCCAGCGACGCATTGCCGGCACGCTCGCCGATGCCGTTAATGGTGCACTCCACCTGCCGCGCGCCATTGGTGATGGCCGCCAGAGTGTTGGCGACGGCCAATCCAAGATCGTTGTGGCAATGGGCGGAGATGGTAATCCCCTCGGCCCCGCGAACACGTTCCCGAATGTGGCGAATAAGGGCCCCGAATTCTTCCGGAACGGTGTAGCCGACGGTGTCGGGAATATTCAGCGTGGTAGCGCCGGCCTCGATGACAGCCTCTAGTACCTGGAAAAGAAATTCCGGGTCGGTCCGGGTGGCGTCTTCCGGCGAAAATTCCACATCGTCACAAAATGTGCGCGCCAGGCGCACGCACTCAATTGCCTGTTGCAGTGATTGCTGGCGCGAGATCCTCAGTTTGTACTGCAAATGAATGTCGGAGGTTGCCAGAAACACGTGAATGCGAGGACGAACTGCCGACTTAAGGGCCTGGGCGGCACGTTCAATATCCTGCCGCGCAGCCCGCGCCAAAGCAGCAATGGTGGGCCTGGGCACGGCTGCGGCGACGGCCTGTACGGCCATGAAATCTCCGTCCGACGCAATCGGGAAGCCGGCTTCAATGACGTCTACGCCCACCCGATCCAACTGCCGCGCCAGACGCACCTTTTCCTGGACGTTCATACTGCAGCCGGGGGATTGCTCACCGTCGCGCAGCGTAGTGTCGAAAATCTTGATTCGGTTGGTTTCCATAAGAACTTTCTTACCAATGTTAGGCGGCATGGGTCGTAAAGGAAAGCTTATAATTGTGTGCAATATATTAATTATATCTAATAGAATTAGATTTACTAATTATAGCTGTTGAACATATTAATGGAGGGCAACATGGATATTTCTCAACTGGAAGTATTCCTGGCGGTAGCACGCGAACGGGGCTTTTCACGGGCTGCGGATAAAATGCACCGCACTCAATCCGCGGTGAGCCAAACCATCAGGAAGCTGGAGGCGGAGATCCGAGAACCTTTATTTGATCGCTCCTCGCGGGAGGGCCTGCTCACCGACGCCGGACGAGTTCTGCAGGAATATGCAGAGAGGCTCTTGAATGTGCGCGAAAACGCGCGCGAAGCCCTGGCGGAATTGCGGGCTCTTCAGACCGGCAAGCTGGTCGTCGCAGCAAACGAGTTTACCGCGCTGTATCTGCTGCGGGTGCTGGGGGAATTCCGCAGGCTGCATCCCGCAATCCGCATTGTTGTGCAGCGCTCGCTCGGAAGCCAGATCCCGGATGACATTCTGCGCCACAAATGCGAATTCGGCATGCTGACCTACGATCCCCAAGAACCGGAGCTGGCGTCAGTGGTGGTGTATTCAGACGAGCTGATATTCGTGGTGCCTCCGAAACATCCACTGGCGCGCGAATCACGGGTCAGCATCGGGCAGCTCGGCGCCGAGTCGTTCGTTGCCCACATCGTCTCGTCGCCCTATCGCGAAAAAGTGATTCAAGCCTTCAAAAGATACAAGACGCCTTTGCACATGGGGGTGGAATTGCCGACGCTACAGGCAATCAAACGGTTTGTGGCGATGGGCAATGGGGTAGCGTTCCTGCCTGAGATCAGCGTTGAGGACGAAATTTCGCGGGGAGAACTGGTGCGAATTCAGGTTCAGGAGTTGCGCGTTCATCGTAAGTTGCGGCTGATCTACCGCAAGGCCGCTGCTCTCTCCCACGCCGGGCGCGCATTTGTGAAGATCGCGGAATCGGTTGCGGAAGCCCACGGGGGCCGCTACCGCTTCCAGCGCGAACGCTAGGAATCGAAGGCCAGTGTGAAGTCGATCCAGTAAAGTATCTTAAGTAAGTCTGTTTACTGCATTCGCCTCGTCCTCGAACTGAAAGCATGCCACGCCTCAGCCACCGCGGGAAGTATTGGATAGCCTCCGCCCTTCGGGTGGCAATGCAGCTTTCTTTCACTATCACTGCCCTTACTATCACTGCTCTGGCACAGAATGCCGCCGTGACGGGTTCGGTGTTTGACCCAACCGGCGCCGCGATTTCAGGTGCAACAGTCACGCTGCGAACTCCTCACCAGACGATGACAGCCACTACCACCGCGGGCGGCGAGTTCTCGTTTATGACACCCGGCCGCGGCGGGACAGTTCAAGCAGCCGCAAGCGGTTTCGCAGCCAGGGAGCAAAAGTGGCTAAGTGGGGACGGTCCAGTCCACATATTTTTTGTGCTTCAGCCCTTGGCGAAAAGCGAAAACGTGGTGGTTTCAGCTTCGCGGATGGAATTGATTCGGAAGTGCCGGGCAGCGCGGTCTTGCTTTCCACGTCAGACATAGCGGCGAATCCGGCTCTCGCTCTGGATGATGTGCTGCGGCAGGTGCCGGGATTTTCTCTGTTCCGGCGCTCCAGCAGCCGCACAGCGAATCCGACAACTCAAGGGGTATCACTTCGCGGCGTCGGGGCCAGCGGACCCAGCCGTGCGCTGGTGCTCGAGGATGGCGTTCCGATCGTGGACCCGTTCGGCGGGTGGATTTACTGGGACCGGATTCCGCGAGCCGAACTTTCAAGTGTCGAGGTCCTGCGCGGGGGATCTTCGGAACTATATGGCAGCGGCGCTTTGGGAGGGGTGGTGCAGTTCCTCACGCGCGTGCCGGAAACACCGTCAGCTGCCCTGGACATGTCGTATGGCTCCGGGAATACGCCGGACCTTTCCGCCTGGGCCGGCACCGTACTCGCGCGCTGGGACGTCGGAGCCTCCATAGATATGTTCCGCAGCGACGGCTTCGTTCTCGTTCCCGTGTCAGAACGTGGAGCGGTGGACGAGGCTGCCAATTCCCGGCATGCGACACTTGATTCAGCTCTCGGATATCGACTATCGGAGAACAGCCGGGCATTTCTGCGCGGCACTTTTTTCGACGAGTCGCGTAATAACGGCACTTCGTTGCAAAAGAACAGCACGGGGACCGGCTTCGGGTCTGCGGGAGTCAATGTGGCCGCCGGCGATCACGATTGGATTTCGGCACGCGTGTACGGTCAAGCCCAGGGGTACGATCAGATTTTTTCTTCCATCAGCTCGAATCGCGCCAGCGAGACTCTGACCGATATCCAGCATGTCCCATCGCAGGGAGTTGGCGGCGGGCTGCAATGGAACCACTTCCTGGGGAGGCACACTCTCGTGGGTGGCATTGATTTTCTCGAAGTGATTGGGGCAAGCGACGAGGAACTATTTTCATCCGCCACAGGCGCTCACTTCGGCAACAACATCGCCGGTGGCCGGCAGCGATCAACCGGTGTGTTCGGCCAGGACGTTTTCCGGATTAAGAACAAATGGACGATTATCGCCGGAGTTCGCTGGGATGACTGGAATAATTTTAACGGCAGCACGGTTCGATTCCCTCTCCCGGCGGGGCCGCCGGCAGGTCAGAACCATCCAGATCGCAGCGAGAGCTCGTTCAGCCCGCGCCTTTCTATACTACAAACGCTGAACAAGAATCTGACTTTCTCGATCTCGGGATACCGCGCGTTCCGGGCGCCAACATTGAACGAACTCTATCGCAGCTTCCGGCAGGGAGCGGCGGTTACGGGCAGTAATCCGCTGCTTCGTGCAGAGAGGCTGACCGGAGCTGAGGCGGGCCTGCGAGCCAAAGCGATTGACAACAAAGTAGAGCTTCGGGGCGCTCTTTTCTGGAATGACATTGCAGATCCTGTCACAAACGTCACGTTGAGCACCACCCCCACTTTGATTACCAGGCAGCGGCAAAACTTAGGCCGCACGCGATCGCTGGGCCTTGAACTCGATAGCGCATTGCATCTGAGCAGCACCATCGATTTTTCGGGCGGCTACCAGTACACTCACGCCACGGTTGTTGATTCCTCGGCTACCCTGATCGGGCTGAACGTGCCCCAAGTTCCCCGGCATCAATTCACGTGGACAGCCCGTTACTGGAACCCGCGCAGGCTTATGTTCAGCATGGATGGGCGATATTCAGGCATTCAATACGATGACGATCTGAACATGCTGCCGCTCAATCGTTTTTATGTGATGAACGCCTTCGTGGGACGGCGGCTTCGTGGAGGGATCACCGCTTATATTGCGATTGAAAATATTCTCAATCGCCGGTATCAGGTGGCAAGCATCCCGCCGATTGTGAACCTGGGGCCGCCCGTTCTGGGGCGAGTAGGCGTGCGATATCAATTCCCGTCCGCTCAAGATTGACCCGCGTGCAGAACGCCCTACCGAGTCCGCAGACTCCAACTGCTGGAAAAGGATTCGCTGAAAACTGAGGAAAGCCGCGCGAGACAGGGCTGCTATCGCCGCGCGGCTCCCCGTCGCAGTCCTAAGGCAGTGTCTGCAAGTTCGAGATAATGATCGAGGCGTGATGGTTCCTTAGAACTATCATCCAGGGGAATCAGGCGCGGGCCTTCATCCCGCGCCGCCGGCGCTGTTGGGGGAAGACGTTTGACCTTGGCCGATCGCTGCGACTTAGGCCACTCCCTTTTCTCGCGGATCACGGTCCAGTTCTCCGTTCGGAATCCTGGTGAAAGGTGACGGAAGCGCTGGCCTTACTTTCGCCAGCTGTAAATGCCAGTCCGCGGTCTTGTTCCGCAGCCGGCGCGCCGACTAGTTCTCGCTTACGATTCTGAACTGCTCGCAGTTCGCGGATAATTCCGGCTTCGAGTTCCGCGTATTCCCCCTCGCCAATTTCCCCGGACTCCAGCCGCAGCTGGAGTTCCAGCAAGCGCTCCTTGATTGGAGCATCGTCGGTGTACTGTTCCTCGGCCACCCTTTGCAGAGTTCTCATGATGAAATTAAACCCGGAGAACGGCAACATCAGAAGATCATCAATCAGCAGCATGAGGCAGTACGCTTATCCGGAAGTCACTCTTTCGAGTTTGAGCCGTATGTTAACAAAGTTGTACGGCGGCCAGGGTCCAGTATATTTGAATTTGAGCCGCTGGCCGTACTTCTTGGCGATCTTGTTGACCGCGTTGTCGAACTCGCCTTCACGGTTACGCTCTACCAGAAACGCCGCGTTCATGATCATCTTGTCGCCAATCGGCTGGTTATCGCGCGAAGCGACGCAAACGCCCCGCAACGCCTCATAAATTTCGCGCACATAGGCGATGGACCGCTCGGCCATGGCTTTGTCGATCATTCGACCCAGTTGCATCCTGGCCAGATAAGTGGATTGCAGGTGTTTGCGAATGATTTCGTGATGAAACTGCCGGATTTCCTCGTCTTCCTGTTTGACATCCTCGATGATCTGATCGCGGTCCCAGTTGACTTTGAGCCCAAATTCAAGCTTTCCCGCCATCTGATGCAGCACATCTTTCAGCGAAGGATAAATGCTCTTGAGCACCTCGCGAATATCGTTGTCGGTACGGAAGACGGTGCCAAAACTCATGGGAATGATGGTGAAGCTTTTCATTACGGTTTCGATGACATGCTCGTGCGCAAGGGCGTTCTCGCGCGTGGGATCGAAGATATAGACAGAAGTATTGCTGACCACGGCGGCAATGTTCTGATAATTGACCGTATAGACCATTTCGCCAGTGCCGCCGATTCCGCTACGACCGAAACTCAGCGCATCCCTCGCCTCCACGATTCCGTAGACGTAACGCCCGCCTTCGCCGGGGAGCACTCCCTGCGGCGCATTATCTTCAATCCTGACGTGGATGTCGTCCTTGGAGCGCACGTTCTTCCGCGGTTTCCCAGCCGTTTTTGTCGCCATAGAGTTTGCTCTTTTGCGTCTCCGCACGCCTGTAATCGTCAGGCGTGAGAAACCGGAAACATCATTTTAAAAATTGTGCCTTTGCCAACCCTGCTTTTTACCCGGATCCTGCCGCCGTGGCTTTCTATAATTCCTTTTACGATCCAAAGTCCGAGGCCGGTCCCCTTCTCGCCCTTGGTGGTCACGAAGGGCTCGAACATGTTGCTCCGAATCTCCGGAGGAATGCCACCGCCGGAGTCCGCGACTACGATACTAATTTCACCATACATTCCTCGGGTTGACTTGCGGTAACGAGTGCGAACCGTCAGCTTCCCGCCCCCCGGCATACTGTCCTGCGAGTTCACGACCATGTTTGAAAGTAGCTGCCGGAATTGGTCGGCGGAGCCCTTCATCGCTGGTACTTGCCCCAGCCGCTTGTCCACATCGACGCCGCCCTTCGACAGTGGGCGGGCGAACAGGGTAAGCGTATCCTCGACCACCGCATTCACATCGAAGGCGCCCAACTGTGCCGCATTGCGATACAGCCCGAGCATTTGCCGGAGAATGCGGGTGACCCGGTCGGTCTCGCTCTTCAACGCATCATAGATGGGTTGGGCTTCGGGATCGAGGCGGTTCTTCAACAGGTAAATTGCGTTCTTGATCGCCTCCATGGGATTGTTGATCTCGTGCGCGATGGTCCCCGCGAGTTTACCCGTGGCGGCAAATTTTTCCATTTCCATCATCCGCCGCTCCAGCTGCAGCTGCTCCAGCTTTTTCCAGGTGGAAAAATCACGCAGCACCGTAACCGTATAAGCGACCTGGCCGCGGGCGTCATAAATTTTTCCCGACCTGGCAGCGTATTCAACGTCGGCCGCCGATGCCGGATGGTGAAGAAGAAGCGCCTTATTCTGCCGGTCCAAGAATGAGAAGGTGAATCCGGTCATATAGGCATTCAGTTTGGCCTCGTTTTTGACGATCTGAGGATCGTGCGCGCCGCCTCCTGCCGATCCGAATAACTCCTTCGCCAAGGGGTCGAGCAGCACAATTTTGGCCGCGTTGTCGGCAACCACGATAGGATCACCGACGTTCTCGATCACGAGATTCAGGCGGTCGCGATCCTGGCGGACAACTTCCTCCGCCGCCCTCAACTTGTCCAAGTTGGTCCGAACTTCCTGGTCAGCGCGACGCAGGTCGGTTACGTCACGCATCACCGTGACTATGCCCGTCCGGCTTTGATTGACATACGTGGGTGCGCAGACCGCTTCAAACAAAACTTCCTCGCCTTCCATGACGTCCACCAGAGTCAGATCGCGCGAGTTCTCACTGGCGCTCACCACCATCGATGACAGGGCGGCGGAAAAAAGAAGATTGTTGAATTCAACCGCGCGCCTTCCGCCTTCACTTATCCTCTCGGGGACGCGGAAGAAGCGTTCCGCGGCGCGATTTTGGATTATGACCCGGTGCTGGTTGTCGGTGAGGATCACAGGATCGGCCATACTCTCCATGACGGTGTTCATGCGAGAAATGGTGATTTCCATCTCTCGCATCCGGTTGTAGTAGTGCTCAACCTTGAACAGCCGTGAGAGATGGCGATTGGCACGCTCCGCCAGGGCGCGGAACTGGCGCAGCTGGGCCTCGCGCGGCTTCCGCCCCAGTTGCCCAATCACCATGCTGATGTATGAACGCATGCCGCAGGCCGCACACACCTGCTGCTGGATCTTTATCTTCCCCTTGAGATCAACATTCTGGACCGCCAGACAGTCCGCTCTGCGCTCGCGTTCTGCCTCCCAGCAGCGTACTGGGCTGCGATAGACCATGGGGCAAGCGTAGAACGAACCGGCACGGAGTTTCCCATCAGGCAGAAGCGCCGGCTTGACATTGAGAAGAAAGGAGACGAGAGGATCCTCACTCGCCCATAGCGAGGTACGAAATCGCTCCAGGATTTCCGCGTCGCAGTTCAATGAGGCCGCGGCCTTGAGCTCTCCCGTATCGAAATCCACTTCGAGCGCGGCGGCGCGCGGGAAACCCAGGAAGACGATCTCCTCCAGCAGGATGGGAAGAATTTCGTCAGGCCGCTCCGCCGCGATCAGGCGGAGGGCAGAAGATTCGCTGGACGATCGCTGATCAGCGGGACGGTCGCGTCGGGGTCTTGCCACTGGGCTCGCCATTGACACCGCATTCCTTCAAAGCAGCTCAGCCCCGGCGCGGCGCCCGGCGAGGAACTGGCGCCCGTACCAGCCGGCGAGTGGTTTCGACCTCGACCCCCGGAGCTTCCTCGGCCCCCAATTGCGGCCGCGAGACCAGCCCGGTAAGGCCCACCGCATCTGCGTATTTCAAATAAGTGTCAATCGAGGCCACGACGATGCGTGCTTCGACGGTAATCAGGTCAATGCCAACCAGAGAGATGCGAACCCATGCATCGATGACAATGCCCTTGTCGAGAATCCGGTCGAGCACATCTATAAGGCTCGATCCCCCCGATACTCGTTCGACAGCCATTGAACTTCCTCCTCTTTTGCCGCCAGCCTCGGCTAGCGTTTGACCTTTTTGCGGTTTCGCTTGCCATTCCGCGCCCGGCGCTCAACCCTTGCGGGGATCGCGGGAACGACCGGGGATTGCATGGTCAGGTGAGGATCGTACTTCCACCAGTTCAGCCCAATCTGTTCAGCCTTATCGACCGAGCAAACCAGAAGCCGGATCCGAATGGTAAGCAATTCCACATTTGCCAGTGAAACCCGGATGTCGCCGGCGATTACCAGACCCTTATCAAGAACGCGATCCAGAATATCTACAAGATTTGTTGTTCCTGAGACTGTTGGCACTCGTTCCATCGGCTGGATTTCTTCCTTGCTGGAGAACGGCATTCCCTTGGCTGCGGCCTGATGCTAAATGCAGCAGTAATTCCATGTCAACGTTCTAACTGATTTTTTCGAGAGCCGATGACTTTGCGGAACGTCGTCGACTCTTCGATTCAGAGCTGCGCACGACCGTTGCCTTGCATTTGTCAGTCTTTGTCGAGCAGATGCCCCAAAGGCCCTAGGTCCAGGTTGAGGTCACCCGGCGTCAGCCCAAACTGCTCCGCCAACTCCCGGATCTTGGACTCCAGCTTCATCAGCGCCTCACCCATGTTCTCCACCTGGTCCTCCGAGAGCGTGCCGCCTTCCATCCTACGTATCGCCTGGCGTTCCAGCAGTTGTCGCAGCAATTCAATCAGGCTGAGTACCAATCTGGCTAGACCCTGTTCGATGTTTTCCGGAGTGCAGTCAATCCTGGATTCCGGCAGAGCACTGCCCTCGGCGTGAGAATTCGATTTTGAATCCGCGGGTCCTTGCATATCAACCCTAGTCACTGCTGTTTGCTGTTTGATTCGAGGAACTCGGTAACCGGCCATGGGCCGCTCACTCGAACTTCTAGTTCCCTGGGAATTGGGATTGTAGCGACTTTATCTTTGAATTTCTGCAGATGCTCGCGATCAAGCAGTAAAAAGGCGTTCAAACCTCGCGCGAAGCGGCGCTGCCGCCGATCTACGGTCACCTCCTGGGTGCGAACGCGTACCTCCTCCGCCAGCGATTCCAGCGTCTGATGCTTTTTCTGCCGTCCACGAAGAAAATCCGCTCCCGACTGCACCTGCCCGGAACTCTCGCCCACGAAACTGATTCGGACCTCCATTTGCACCTGGTTCGCGAATTTTTCGAGTTCCCTTTTGTACTCAGCAGCACGGCAAGCCAGGTGTTCGGCTAATGCCAGGTCGTTCTCGAGGACGGTCGGAAAGCGAAACGGAATGATCGCCGCCGATTCGAAGATTTCCATAGTCACCCGGTGAAACCGCAATGCCGAATCACGCAAGCATGCGTGCAGCCAAATTTCTGCCGACGAACTGTTCGAGTAAAAAACTGCCACGCCCGATTCCTCCCGTCGGCATACAGGCATTTCAGCCACGCCGGTAGTTGAACTTTTCAGAGCAGCGGAGGCGCTGGCTAGGCAATACATCAGCAGTGGCATGCTATTTGTCCGGGGGGAAGGAGGACGCCGTGATGTGACGCATCGCGGTTTGCACAGAGGTGAGAATCACATCAAGGCCCACGTAAACCAAGTCCACTCCGGCGAGTGAGATCACCAGGTTCCCGCGCAGGATTACGCCTTTATTCAAGACGTGGTCCAGGAGGTCCAGCATGGACATTTCATCGCTGTAATTGCTTTCGGTGAAAACGATGCTGCCTGCGGGCTCGGTCATGTCAATCCGACTCTACCGCAACTCTGGAAACAAAAGAATAGGGAGGCCATGGGCCCGTACATTCAATGCGGCGCTCTGTTGCCCACCGCTTGGAAAACTTGTTGAGCACCGATTCCAACTTCTTTCGACTCGATCTTTTTACCAGAAGCGAAGTCTGCAATATCAAACCCTGCTGGCCAGCACTGACATTTCCGCTTGATGCGCTCTCGAGCGCCACCCCTTGGAGGGCTTCCCTAAATTCTGCCAGTTCACCGCTGATTGCGGCAGCTGTTCCCCGCTTCGGCAGCAGCGCGGCTTTGGCTTTCAGGAAATCCTTCCCGGTGCGAATCTTCGGCAGCGTGACACGTCGTGCCAGACCGAACACTTTGACACCCCATTCGTCGGCGCCTTTCACTCGCCTCAGATCCTGCTTGAACTCGACTGATCCTTTACGAATGTGCCGCAGCAGGGAATTTTCGCTGCGAAAGACGGTTGCCAATCGGGCAGGAAGAATATCCGTATTCCTGGCGATCGTTGAAATTGCCCTCTGGTGAGCGACACTGGTCTCCGCGACCCAGTCCAGATTTTCCATTCTTTGGGCGAGCTCTTTCTCGAATACAACGGCGGAAACCCGGCTGACCCAGCACACCAGCTGGCCACAATCGATCCCTTCGATTTTTGAGTGGCCAATTCCGGCTTGGTGGATCAGATTCGCCGGACGCGTTTCCGTGATTCCATAGAGGTACAGGACGCGCTCGTCATTGCGGATCAATTCAGCCGCCATAGTTCACGGGTGAGCGATTGCAAGCCCTTGCGGCCGGCAATCCCGGCTTCAAAGTTTCGGAGCACATAAAAAGTCGTCTTCGGATAGTGCGGCCTCTGTCCCGCAAGGATGGCCGCCTGCAGGCGTACCGCAATCTGACAGCGACGGCACTTGCCCGCCGTGCCCGGCAAAATAACTCGATTGACGAAAACCGTGCCGACGGCGACTCCCAACTGCTGCAGTTGCCTGAACAGACGCTGGGTTTCTCGATCTGGTAGAAGCTCGGGCAACATGACCGCGAACACCTGCACTTCCCTGCTGCTTGTCAAAGCCCGTGAGAGCTGGCGAGCGTGCACTTCGAGTTCCGCAATCTTCACCGCCGCATTGCGGGCCAGCGCCAGTTTACGGTGCGCTGCCAGGGTTTTCAACAGAAGCCGCGCCCAGACCAGAATCCGTTCAGGCATTCGCAATAATTCCAGCGCGTGACCCGTGGGGGCCATGTCGATGATGACCGCCCCCGCCGATTGCCCGCGCATTTCCATAATCTGGAAAATTGCCAGCACCTCGTCCAATCCCGGCGGCACGATCTCCAGCAACTCGGAAAAAAGCCGCCGCTCAAAAGCCAGGTCCACGTGTACGCCGGATACTTGACCCTCGGTCACAATTTCGCTCCTGATCTCTGCAATCCAAGTCTTGAAAAGCGCCGCTGCATCCAGTTCCGCGGCGCGGAATTTCATGTCGCCGAGCACCGGCTGCATGCGATCGCCCACAGGAGTCTGGAAGATGTCATCCAGCGAGGGGGCAGGATCGACCGAGCAGATATCAACCGGCCTCGCGGAATGGCTTCGGGCGCGGAAGCCGAGACCTGCGGAAATTGTGGTTTTCCCCACGCCCCCTTTGCCGAGAACGAACGTTAGGGAAGCGCTGAGGTCTGGCCACTCTGCCCGAACCAACTGGACCTTGGATTCAGCTTTTTCTTTTGGCAAAACCGGTTTCTTGGGAAGCGGTCCACCGGCAAACACGTGCTCGGCAAATGTCCGCAATTGTCGCGTGCCCAGGATAGGAAACCCTGGATCTTCTGCAAGGTAAAGCCGGGCTGACTCATATTGCTTGCGCAGCAGCGATTGCGCTGATCGCGATGCCATGGTTCCGGCTTTGCAGCGAGAGCAATGGCCAGGATTCCTGATCGTCCGGTTGAGCACGATCGCGCTCAGTTCAATCTTGGAACCTGACGCGCGCAATTCCGACAGACATCGCATCGATTCATTTAGTGCAAAACCCTCAGGAGTGGTGACCAGAACTAATTTGGCCGCTGCAAATGAGCCTTCCAGATGCTCGAGCTTGAGTCTCCACTGCTCCACAAAGGACGGCGCCGCAGGCGACGATCTTCCCCCAAAGTGCGCGGCCAGCACCTTGTCACGGCTGGCTGCCAGATCAAGAAAATTTAATAGCCTGCAAAACTGCTGGGGCAGGCTAAACATCCGCAGGGTGTGCCCGAACGGGGCCGTGTCGACAACGATCCGCGAATATTTCCCGGATGCAATCGCATCCTGAATGGCCAGCAGCGCCGCAATTTCCGCCATTCCCGGCAATGCCGTATCCAGCAGCGGTGAAATTTCTTGGGCCGTGAACAATGATCCCTGGTCGATGACTTTGAGAATCGCTGGTTTGTGCTCACGCATGAAACTGGCAAACAGCTTTGCGGGATTCATCTCCCATGCCGTGAGCGGGGCGCGAGACGTCACCGCGACCTGCGCGGGTGAACCATGCAGTTTCACCTGCAGCACGTCCGCGAGTGAGTGTGCCGGGTCAGTAGATACCAACAGAACCCGCTTCCTTGGATGACGTGACGCACTCTGGACCGCGAAGGCCGCGGAAAGCGTGGTTTTGCCCACGCCACCCTTCCCGACGAAGAAAGTGAGTTCGGCCACTAAAAAGGATTCTAAGGCTTAGAAGCAACAGGAAGAGGGACGAGGACTAGCGGAGCTTTTTGGGATGCAGCAATTGCTCCAACCGGGCAAGAAGATACTGCGGGTTTTCCTCGCCTTTGCGAATCCAGATATCAGCAAGGCCTAAACTCTCATCGAGTAGTTCGCCGTAAGCCGAAAGAATGATGATCGGCAGTTTTGGCTTCCGCTTCCGGATCTCCCGGGCCACGTTCAGCCCGTTCATGTCGGCCATCCAATAATCAAGCACGGCGGCATCTACATGCTCGGAATTGAACATCTTCACACCTTCAGCGCCTGATTTGGCGGCGAGAACTTTGTATCCAACCGACTCAAGCAGGGTGCGACGCAACTGAAGAGCGGTTCGCTCGTCATCCACGCAGAGGATCGTGGCGGCTCTGGTTTCCATTGCCAAAGTGTGAACTAATCGAACACGAAGTGGTTGCCGCAACAGAGTCCTACAGAGCGGGTGCCCCTTCAATACGGTAGATGCTGTAGGCAGGAATGGCGCAGGTTCGGCAGGTCATCGGGTGACCGGGCCAGTTGACTCGCGGAGCATAATCTCGGGCTGCACCGAGATTTCCTGTTGCCATTCTTTTTCTCCTGCAATTCGGGCCAGCAAAATTTCCACCGCCAGCTCTCCCATTCTGCGCAGCGGCTGGCGAACGGTGGTGAGGCTGGGATGATGAAAAGCGGCGCCTGGAATGTCGTCGAATCCCACCACCGAAACATCTCGCGGCACTTGCATTCCTGCCTCCTGGAACGCACGTATGGCCCCGATGGCCGAGATATCATTGTAGGCAAACAGCGCGGTAAATGGACGCTTCTTTGCAAGGAGCTGCTGGCCACAGGGATAGCCTACATTGGGACTCGATTCCTTGGACTCGATTTGAATTTCGAGCTCCGGATCGAGTTCCAGTCCCATTTGCCGTGCCACTTCCTGTACTGCCCTCCAGCGCGAATCTGAGTCGGCGCTCTCTGGATGGCCTTTCAGCACCGCTATCTGCCGATGTCCAAGTTCGGTCAGATGCTGGAATGCCAGAGCCGCGGCCCGATGATGATCGAGAATAATATTGGTGACACCTTCATTGTGGGTGTGACCGGGGATGGCCACCGCCGGGACCGGAAGTGAGTGCCCGAGGTTGAAATCCAGAGTGATGATTCCTTCGGCCCCGCGCTGCAGCAGCAAGCGCGAATAACGCTCAAAGAGCTCGCGATCGTGGCGGTGAACCCCGGTCACAAAAAAATAGTCGTTCCGGCGCGCACAATCTTCGATCCCGGCAATGATCGAGGAACTGTAGGCGTCACCAATTTCGTGTGCGATGACGCCAATGGTGAACGTGCGGCGCTTGCGCAGCGAACGCGCAAAAAAATTCGGCCGGTAATCCAGCTTGTGCGCCGCCGCCACGATGCGATCTCGAGTAGTCTTGGGAATGTGGCGGGCGGAAGGCGCATCATTCAGGACCGCGGACACGGTGCCCGGAGAAAGTCCAACGTGAGCGGCAACGTTCTTGAGCGTGACCACTCGCCCGCTCGATTCGGACCTGTTCTTGCTTTGGCTCATTCGACGGCAAATATGCCACACACCACAAGTATGGGGGGCGGCGTCTCATTATATGGGAAGAAGGGTTCAGACCAGTGAAGTGCCCCCGTTTGCAGTACCAATCGGCGTGAGGGTTTGCGGTTAAGTTTTCAGCGGGGAAGAGGTCCGGAGAAGGGGACGGCGCGTTTGAGTCCTCTTCTCCGGCATCCATGTAGAGGCACTGGTCATGCCTGTATCTCGGTTAGACGCACTGGAGCTAGGCCGCGGATCGGTTTGTGCGTATCGGTACAGACAGTCCCCCTAAAGGGGAGGTTACGGAAAGAGAAAAATCAATGATGTATCTAACCTTATTCGAGCAGAACAGACAAGGTGTTTCAACAACCTCCGGGTTCTCCTCTTTTGTCACATTGAGTGGAAAAGACCGCAGGCACTCCGTACAGGTAATCACGATGTAAGGTATTCCATTCGAGTCTTTCCCGTTCCGCGGAATCCAAACCGGGGCAGTTTCGCTCTGATGGGATTTCCCCTGTGCGGCAGAGGTCTGGATCAAATCAGCCACACGGTTCAGCAGGGCCCGAGGATGCTCCTCTCCCTTGGCGTAAAAAGCATCGGCAAGCACTCCGGTCGGCACAACTCTGCTTCCATAGGCTCCGCTGCTGGCAATCACT
>JBBSFW010000007.1:0-93132 GCA_038254805.1 Terriglobales bacterium | reverse complement strand
GGTCAAGGAGTTGATCCGCACGGCCATCGAATTCCATCTAGAGGGCATGCGGGAGCATGGCGATTCGATTCCTGCTCCGAGGCGATGACCGAATACATCACGGTGTAAATAAGAATTTTATGCGTGAAGCTGTGATCATCTCCTCCGTTTCGCACGCCGGTTGGCACGCGCCCGCGAGCGCATATACATGTCGCCAAGGATTCCGAGGTACGGGAACGGTTTGACGGATATATATCTTTGATATATATTAAATTCCGATGAAGGACATTGCCAAACTTTTCAGTAACGGCCGCAGCCAGGCCGTACGCCATCCCCGAGAATTCAGGTTCCAAGGAGACAGGGTGCGCGTCCAAAAGGTTCCCGAGGGAGTGTTGCTCCAGCCCGTAGTCGCGGATATCAAGAAGTGGTTCGAGCAGTTGGACCGATTCAATTCCGAGCCGTTCATGCCCGACGGCCGTCACCAGCCCATGGCACCCAAGCGTGAAATGTTCAAGTGAGCTATTTGTTGGACACGAATGCTTGTATCGCGCTAATTAACGGCAAACCTGCGGCAGTTCGAGCGCGGTTTGAAAAAGCAAGTTCAGCGGGCGAGCAAGTTTTCGTGTCTTCCATCGCGGTCTTCGAATTGTGGTACGGAGTATTCAAGAGTTCCCGAACGCAATTCAATACAACCCGGGTGGAGACGTTTCTGGCTGGCCCTGCCACGCTGCTCTCTTTTGAGGATGAAGATGCGAAAGCGGCCGGCGCGGTGCGGGCGGCGCTGGAAACAAAAGGAAGGCCGATTGGGGTCTATGACGTGCTGCTCGCAGGGCAAGCGATGCAGCGGCAGCTGACGTTGGTGACCGCCAATGTGGCTGAGTTTTCCCGTGTAAAGGGGCTGGTCTGGCAGGATTGGGCTCCTATCTAGGCGAGCTTCGGGAGTTTCTGATGCGTGAAGCTGTGATCATCTCATCCGTTCGCACGCCGGTTGGCCGCGCTTTCAAAGGCACACTGCGGACTACCCGTCCTGATGAACTGGCCGCGATCGCCATCCGAGGCGCACTCGACCGGGTGCCGCAGCTCGATCCTAAAGAGATTGAGGATGTGATTCTCGGCTGCGCGATGCCGGAGGCCGAGCAGGGGATGAACGTCGCCCGCATCGCTTCGCTGCGCGCGGGATTGCCGGTTGAAGCTTCGGCGATCACCATCAATCGCTTTTGCTCCTCCGGGCTGCAGGCGATTGCGATGGCGGCAGAGCGAATCATGGCCGGCGGGGCTGAGGTGGTAGTAGCGGGCGGGACAGAATCGATGAGCATGATTCCCATGGGTGGCAACAAGATTTCGCCGAACCCATGGCTGGTGGAGCATTATCCGGATGCGTATCTTTCGATGGGATTGACGGCGGAGCGGCTGGCAACCAGGTTTGGCATTTCGCGCGAGGCGGCGGATGAGTTCTCGTTGCGCAGTCATCAGAAGGCAATGGCGGCGATTCAGGCGGGCAAGTTTGAGGACGAGACAGTGGCGGTGCGGGTGAGTTTTACGGCGAGCAACGGACATGGAAGGAACGATGAACATGTGGGGACGGGCGCCCCCGCCCGTCCAGTTGCGCGAGCGAATAGCTCGCACAACGCTTTCACTCGCCAGGAAACCATCTTCAAGACAGACGAAGGGCCGCGGGCCGACACTTCGCTGGAGGCGCTGCTGGCGTTGAAGCCGGCGTTCCGTGCGAAGGGCACGGTCACCGCTGGCAACTCATCGCAGATGTCGGATGGAGCGGCGGCGGCGATCGTGATGTCTCAGGAGCGGGCGCAGGCGCTGGGGATCAAACCGCTGGCGCGATATGTGTCCTTCGCAACCGCGGGATACAAGCCGGAAGAAATGGGGCTGGGGCCGGTCTTCGCGATTCCCAAGGCGCTCAAGCTGGCGGGATTGAAGCTCTCTGACATCGACGTAATCGAATTGAACGAAGCCTTTGCGGCGCAATCCCTGGCGGTGATGCAAGAGGCGGGACTGGACCCGGGGCGAGTCAATGTCAACGGAGGCGCGGTGGCGTTGGGGCATCCACTGGGGTGCACGGGCGCGAAGCTGACGGCGACGATTATCCGTGAGATAAAGCGAATGAATGCGCAGTATGGATTGGTGACGATGTGCGTGGGCGGGGGCATGGGGGCGGCGGGGATTTTTGAGAACCTTATATAACTACACAGGGCACAGAGGAAAGCGCTACTGCCGTAAGGTCAAAGGCCGGTGTGAGTAATGGTCCCACGCCGGTAGTACAATAGTCCGTTTTGCGCTTATGCCGAGGGCCCTTCAGTTCGAGCTTCGATTGGCTGAGCGCATGTCGCGGCTGGGGACGGAGACCGCGTTCGAAGTCCTGAACCGGGCGCGGGCGCTGGAGCGGCAGGGCAAAGACATTATCCATCTCGAAATCGGCGAACCGGATTTCGACACTCCTGGAAACGTTATTGAGGCTGGTGCTGATGCGCTTCGAGCCGGATGGACCCACTACGGCCCATCGGCCGGGCTACCTGATCTGCGCGCGGCGATTGCGGAAGAAGTCAGTCGCAGTCGTGGGGTTAAAGTGACGGCGGAGGAAGTGGTCGTCGTCCCGGGCGGCAAGCCGATTATCTTCTTTTCGATTCTGGCGCTGATTGATGAAGGCGACGAGGTCATCTATCCCAATCCGGGGTTTCCCATTTATGAGTCCATGATCAACTACGTGGGCGGGCGGGCGCTGCCGATTCATCTGCGCGAAGAAAAAGATTTCAGTCTGGACGTGGATGAACTGGAGGGGATGATTAGCGATCGCACGAAACTGATCATCCTCAATTCGCCGCATAATCCGACGGGCGGAGTGCTGGGCAAGCGGGACATTGAGCACATCACAGAGGTGATTGGCGATCGCAATGTGATGGTACTTTCGGACGAAATTTACAGCCGTTTGCTTTTCGAGGGCAAGCACCATTCGATCATGGCGGAGCCGGGATTCAAAGAGCGGACGATCCTGCTTGACGGCTTTTCGAAGACCTACGCCATGACGGGATGGCGCATGGGATATGGGGTGATGCGGGCCGATCTGGCCACGCATGTGGCGCGGCTGATGACGAATTCGAACTCCTGCACCGCGAGTTTCACACAAGTGGCGGGCATTGAGGCATTGCGAGGCGATCAGAGTTCAGTGGAGGCGATGCGGGCGGAGTTCCAGCGGCGGAGGGATGTGTTCGTAGCGGGATTGAACCGCATCACGGGATTTTCGTGCCGGATGCCCAAGGGCGCGTTTTATGTGTTCCCGAATATTGCCGCTACCGGGTGGAGGTCAAAGACACTCGCGGACGCGCTGCTGGAGGAAGCGGGCGTGGCTTGCCTGGCAGGAACGGCGTTTGGGCAATTTGGAGAAGGCTATTTACGGTTCAGCATTGCCAATTCGATGGAAAACCTGGAGAAGGCGCTGGGGCGGGTGGAGGAGTGGGCGGACAAACATTTGTAAGTATTTTTTTCGCCAAGGAGGCGCGGGACCTCGGGGCCAGATCACGCGGCATTGTTAATCGCCTTCCACCGCCTCCGCGGCGAGAAAGCAGTTGGCTTCTTCCTGCGCAGCCAAAATGCCTTCAGGGAGAATTCCTCGGTTATATTCGGCCATTCGGTTTTTCCACTTTAGAAAGTCCGTAATCGATTGTGGTTCGATTCTCACTTCCACCCGGCGCAGGCTGGCCAGCAGCAAATTCATCTCATAGCGAAAGCCGGTGGCTGAGCGCATTTTTTTTGCAGACGCGACCTTCATCTCTACCGCCTTTGCACGAAGTTCCAGCAGTCCCCACCCGGCGGGGAGCTCTTCGGGGCGGAGCAGGGCGGCGGGGGTGAGATAGAAGCGTTCGCATCCCATGCCTTTCGCGGGTGTACCGCGGAAGGGCTTTTCGCGGTCGATAAAAAAATCGGCACGGGAGATTTTGCACTCCACGATCACGGAGTGGCATCCGCGCTTCCATCCAATGGCGTCGGGAGTTTCGCCGCTGGCGCAGCACTGTTCCGACAGGACGACTCCACAGCCGTAGCCTCGAAGCCAGGAGACCGCTTTGCCGACCAGCTTTTCATGAGTCACGGAACTAGATTGGCCTGTGACTGGCCGCGAGAAAAGTAACTGAGCAGTGTCGTCGCTGGCTGAGTTGCTCCGGCGAATGCCTGGCTGTGTCAGACTGGTTGTTTCGAATGAACGTTCTTGAATTCAGTGCGCTGGTATGGACGGGGTCGTTGATTGCCGGCTTTCTGGGAGCGCTGACCGGACTTGGCGGCGGCGTGGTGCTGGTGCCGCTGTTGACAATTTTCTTTCACGTCGATCTTCGATACGCCATTGGAGCATCTTTGGTTTCGGTGATTGCGACCTCCTCGGGATCTGCCGCCGCCTACGTTCGGGAGGGCTTCTCTAATATCCGCATTGGCATGTTCCTGGAGATCGCCACGACCCTGGGCGCGCTGCTCGGCGCGTACCTGACGGCCAAGGTCCCGGCCAGCGCCATCGCCATCATGTTCGGCCTGATGCTGATGTACTCCGCTTACGTTTCCCGTCACACCCGTGCGCGGGCGATCGAAGAGGAGGCGCCCGATCCGCTGGCAACCAGGCTGAAAATGAACGGGGAGTTCCCTGATACCCGAGGCATGCGTCGCTACAACGTTTATCGCGTGCCGGCAGGCTTTGGGACGATGTTCGGGGCGGGAGCGCTCTCGGGATTGCTGGGAATCGGATCGGGCGCGCTGAAAGTGGTCGCCATGGACCAGGCCATGAAAATTCCGTTCAAGGTCTCGACCACGACCAGCAATTTCATGATCGGGGTGACCGCGGCGGCCAGCGCCGGGGTGTACCTGAGCCGGGGTTATATTGATCCAGCGCTGGCGATGCCCGTGATGCTGGGGGTTCTGGCTGGTTCGCTGCTGGGAACGCGGGTGCTGGTGAAAACACAAACCAAACTGCTGCGGCAGGTTTTCAGCGTGGTGATTGTTCTACTGGGACTGGAAATGATATTTAAAGGAACTGGCGGAGGCTTCTAGATTGCGTCCGCATATCGACGAGCAGAAGGTCGAAAACCTTATCGCGAAGACGTTGCGCGGCGGGGTGGTGGCTGCCGCGCTGGTGCTCATCAGCGGGGCAGCACTGTACCTGGGAGGCAATCCCTGGCTGCGTGTGAACTACAAAATCTTTCGCGGCGAGCCGGAGCAGCTGAAAACGGCGCAGGGCGTCGTGCGCTGCGCATTCTCCGGGCAACCGCAGTGCCTGATGCAGCTAGGCCTTCTGCTGCTGATCGCAACTCCCATCCTTCGGGTTGCACTTTCCGCGGTAGCCTTCGCCCTGGACGGGGACAGGATGTACCTGGGCTTCACGCTTTTCGTTCTTGGCGTGCTGCTGTACAGCCTGTTCGGAGCTTTTCTTATCGCGTGAGTTCTTTATTGCTTAGCGCTTTGGGGGAGGCCCGGCTCGCAGAGTGATGAGGGTGATTTCGGGCGGGCAATTCAGGCGGATGCGCGCGTGAATGGTGCCAATCCCGATGTTGGTGTAGAGGGTGAGATTTCCAATTCTGTAAAGTCCGCGTGGATATTTTCTGCCCAGCCGCGGGAGCCAGGGGGCTCCGATACCGGGAATCCAGACCTGGCCGCCGTGGGAGTGCCCGGAAAGCTGAAGGTCGATTGGCCTGAAGGCGGATATGTCGGCGAAGTCGGGCTCATGCGCCAGCAATACGACAGCCTCAGCGGAAGGAATTTTGGCTATGGCGGCGCCCAGGTCGGAATGACCGTCCAGTGCATCGTCGATCCCAGCAAGCCAGAACCTGGCCGCTCCCCGCTCGATGGGGAAAGCATGATTCAACATCACTGGAATTCCATGAGCCTTCAGGGTACTCACAATACGGGCGGGATCCGACCCGGCGTCGTGATTACCGAGAACGGCAAACTTGCCGGTGGGCGCGCGGAGTTCCTGCAGGATTTGGGCGCAGGGCGCGACATGCTTTGCTGCCCGCCGGGCGCCGGTGCGATGGTAATCGAGCAGGGGAACGGTAACGAAGTCTCCGGTGAGAGCGACCAAATCGGGATGCAGATCGTTCACAACCTGGACCGCTTTGCGCAGGGTCATCGCCGAGAAATAATCTTCGTAATGGAAATCGCTGAGCTGCGCAATGGTGAAGCCGTCGAATGCGGCGGGTAAGCGCGCCAGCGGAATTTGCAGCCTTGTGACCAGTGGGCGGCCGGATTCCACGAAGCCGTCCGTGGCGATGGCCGAAAAAGCGGCGGCGGCGGCCGCTCCCGTGTATAGGAACCGTCTTCTAGTCAGCAAGAGTAAAGGCCCGGTGGTGAAGGGTTGAACTGAAAGGAATTCTAAATGGAATTCTAATGGATGCGGCGAACGACGCTCTTTAAACGTGGCACATAGATCCGCAAATAGAACATGAAGGCAACAATGGCCAGATTGATCACCAGTATCGCGACGTGAAACAGGGTTACCCGATGGGCCAGCTTGTAAATTTCGAAGGGCAGGTACATGGCGCCGGAAACCAAGGCGATCCACTCCCCCCAGGCGCGCGCGCGCCACAGCCCATAGGCCTCGGCGAAGCGCAGCCCGGAATAGATGGCGGCCACAGAAAGCACCACCCAGATTCTGGCATTGCTCAGGGTATCGGCCCACTGCAGCAGCACCTGGGCAAAGTGGTGATCGGGACTGATGTGCAGGAAGCTGAGGAAGCCGTCGGCGACATCGCTGGGATCAACCCAGTAGAGACTGACGGCTGCGGCCAGCACCAGCAGGCCCTTGGCAAGCTCCAGGAGCGCCACGGTGCGAAGCGCTTGCATTTGCGCGCGCTGCTCCCGGGTACCGGGGAGCGCCTGCACACGTAGGCCTAAGTTCATTTCGCCGGCGCCCCCCCGGGTTGCAGGAGCAACTGGTCAGCGGAGGAGAACAAACTTGCGCGAACCATCATTGTGCCGATCAGGGATGTGAGTCCGGAGGCGGCGAAGATCATTGCCAGGACGACGAATTGATAGATGGCGGCGTAGATGGGCCGCGAGCCGGAGAGCAACATCCCAGCCATCAGGCCCGGGATCCACACAATTCCCAGCGAACGAAGGGAGTCTATAGCCGGAATCAGGCTGGCTTCATATGAGGTCTGCAGGTAGCGGGACACGCTGGAGTTCGCGCTCGATCCCAGGGAAAGCGCGGTTTCAATCTCCCCGGTATGGGCGAGCACGTCGGAACGAAGGCGGTTAAACGCCAATCCATTGGCGTTCATTGCATTTGCAATCAGCATGCTGCCTACCGGAACCAGCGAGGTGATGGCGGTATCGATCGCCCCCAGCAGGGTCATGCTGGCGATCACGAATCCCGATCCGGCTGCAATCGCCAAAGTGGAAATCCTGAAAGCTCCGGGAATCTCTTTGGCGCGGCGCGAAGAAGTTGCTCCCGCGGCGACCATCATTACACAAAGGAGGAGGACGCCGGTCCAGCGGGGGCTTCTCAGCAGGAGCAGCAATATGGAGCCTACGGCCACAATCTGGGCGAGGCCGCGGACCATGGCGACCAGGGTGTCACGTTCGAGATGAATTCCGCGCCTGCGGGCCAGCAATACAACCAAAAGCGCGAGAGCAGCGGCAACTCCTGCCTGCGCCAAACCCAGATAGACCTGGTTGGTTAAGGCCAGTTTCAACATGACTGTCCTTCGCCCAGAACACGACCTCCGTCCATGTGCAAGATGCGGCTTGTCATCCGATCCGCTTGAGCGCGATCGTGAGTCACGAGCACGCAGCCCAGCCTGGTTTGACTTACGATGGTGCGAATCAGCAACTCGATACCGTTTTTGGATGCATCATCGAGAGATGAGGTCGGCTCATCCAGCAGGAGAACAACAGGTGAGTTGGCCAGAGCTCGCGCAATCGAGACCCGTTGTGCTTCTCCGCCTGAGAGTTTGGCCACGTCGCGGGCTGCATATTGGGGAAGGCCGGTTTGGGACAACAGGGCGGAAATCGCTTCTGAGCTCATCTTTTCACCGCGCTGCTCAGGTCCAAAGCGCACGTTTCCGGCGACCGCGCCGGGGAACAGATAGGGGCGCTGCATTACCAGTCCCACCCGTCTGCGCAATTCCGCGGGAGCGATGTCGCGGTAATCCCGGCCTTCCAGGAAAACGGTCCCCGAAGTGGGCTCGTCGAGGCGGTTGAGCAGCCGCAGCAAGGAGCTTTTACCGGAGCCGCTGGGGCCCAGAATGCCCAAGGTCTCGCCGGAGCGCAGCTCGAAGCTAATGTCTTCAACAATTACTTTTTCCCGGACTTTGCGTCCCAGATGCTGGGCGCGGAGCAAGGGCGGATCCGAAGCTGGGGCCGGCGGCATGGAGTTCAGGCGGCGGGGCCGGAGCGGACACTGGCGCGGAGTTCTTCGACAATTTCCTTCGACGCTTCGCGGGCAGCCGCCTGCTGGCTGACGTCAAAGGAGATGGCTCCAACTCGTGCGTGTCCGCCACCGCCGTAGCGTTCGCAAATCCGGGCCAGATTCACCAAGGGCGGCGAAGGCGCCCAGGGATTGGAGCCGACTGAGACTTTCATGCGAAAACTGCTCTTGCTCAGGCCTACGCTATAGATTGCTTCGGGGTGCAAATAATAGGGCACGAACTTGTTGTAGCCCTCGAGCTCGTGGTCGGTCACGTCAAAAAAAAGCGTACCATCCTTGGATTCAATGCGTTCCCGCAGCACCTCCATTGTTTTCTGGTGGCGGGCCAACAGGGGGCCAAGGAGGGGGGCGACGAAGGGCGCCGCCACCACTTCCGCCAGCGGTTGGGTGGCGAGAAGCGGAATCAGGCGCGGCAGAAACTCAGGATCCTGCGTGGATTCGACCACCATGGTGAGCTGCATGGCGGGCGCTTTCATTTCCACCGCGGTCGTGGCGTCGGTATATTGCGCGCCGTCAATGATGTCGGCCCACCGCACCAGCTCAGCTACCGGGGCAGGATTGAAGCCAAAGTGCTGCTCGGCGATGGTGGCGATGAAGCTGGTGCAGGACTTGAAATCCGGATCGTAAAATTTGCGGTTGCTCTGGTCGTGCTCGAAGTGGCTAGCGTCCTCGGGGCTCAGAAAAGCGCTTTGGTGATGATCAAACCACCAGGTGACTCTGGGGGAGTTGGAATACTTGAAATCCACGATCACATTCTCATCGCCGGTGAAATCGGCTTCGTTGAAGAGTGACCCGGCGCGGTGGAGCAGTCCGGAGTAAGCGAATTCGACATCGTTGCGGATGCGGTCGGCATAAAAACGGGAAAACAAGGCGGCCGAAGACGCGCCATCAAAACACCGGTCATGGTAAAAGACTTTGACTTTCAAAAGGTCCCCTTACAGAAATCACCGAAAACCAGGCAGTGCTGGGAATCAGGTAAAAGGAAATAGGAATGCCATTCGGGAGGGTCTCCTGTCAAGAGAGGGAAGTCAATCTCCGGAAGACCATAGGACAATTTCCTCATGCAGCGAGCCGGGCAGCGACCGGGCCAATCACCGGGAGTTCATAGCCGTAGCCCTGTAAGGCCTTGATCACCAGCACCATCCATAACAGCACGACCGCGATCGACGATACTCCCAGCAGCAGCCAGAACAGCAGAAAGCCCGCGGGCAAAAATGCAGCAATCATGAACAGGAGCTTGAGCGCCAGTCCGATGAGCACCGTACCGGCGGCAAATAGCAGCGCTTGCCAGCAATGGAAGCGCAGGAAATGCTTGCTTCTGATGGCGGGGACAGCAAGCAGCAAAATGGCGGGCAGCACCGCAAAGTAGGCTATGGCGCCGAGCACGGCGTCAGTGCGATCGCCGGCGAACCACTCGCCGCGGTCCGAACTTGAGGGCAGACCGCAGGCGGGGCAAAACGCACTGGTCACCGGCATTTCCGCAGCACAATGGGCGCATGTCATATTCAGGTTGGACTTCCCGGATTCGGGTGCACAGCCTAAGAGATCATACTGGCGTTCGCGCCTTCGTCCAAATTGCGACGGTTTGTGATTCCCTGGCCGCCGACCTACAATCGGGTACTTCGCATGGGCTCAAACACACTGACTCGGGTAGCCGGGCTCCGCACACGGTTCCGGATTTGGCGGGCTTTGGGGATTTTCGGCTTCTTTTTGGTGCTCACTTGCGCGGGCGGAGTGATCTGGCTGACTACCATGGCGCGATCGGCGCTGCCTGAAATTGACGGAGCGGTTCCGGTAGCGGGAGTATCGGCCCCGGTCAGCGTCACCCGCGACCTTCACGGTGTTCCAACCATCGAGGCGACCTCGCTGGAGGATCTTTTCTTCGCCCAGGGTTACGTCACCGCCCAAGACCGGCTCTTTCAAATGGACCTGATGCGGCGGGCGGCGGCGGGAGACTTAGCGGAAGTAGTGGGGGAAACCGCCCTGAAGCACGATCGCCAGCAGCGAATTCTAGGGATTCGAGCAACCGCCGAAAAAGGTTTGCAGACCGCATCCGCCGAAGACCGGGAGCAATTCAGCGCCTACGCCCGGGGCGTGAATGCCTACATCGCATCCCATGACCGCCATCTGCCGCTCGAGTTCCGCATTCTGGGTTATTCGCCGCGATTATGGAGCATGCAGGACTCCCTGATGATCGCCTACCAGATGGTCGAAACCCTGAGCACCAGCCCCAGCGCGGCCCTCACGCGTGAGAAGATTCTGGCGAAGCTGGGGCCGGAACTGACGGCGGATTTATACGTGAACGGTTCCTGGCGTGATCATCCGCCGACTGCCCCGAGCTCCGGGTTGAAGATTCCTCCCAAGAACCAGAGTCCCTCGAACCAGGTTCGTTCGAGCCAGCTTGGTGCGGGTCCTCCGGCAAAGGCGAGTGCAGATTTTCTCCGCGCCATTGGAATACCAGACCCTTTCCCCTCCCTGCTGCGGCCCTGGTTGGAGCCTTTTTTCCGCGAGCGACAGGTGGCTCTCGGCTCAAATAACTGGGTGGTTTCCGGGGCTCATACGGTAAGCGGCAAGCCGTTGCTATCGAATGACATGCACCTCGGCCATCAAATGCCGAATCTGTGGTACGAGGCACACCTGCATACGCGCGAGTTCGACGTGGTCGGAGTGACGCTTCCCGGGTATCCCTACGTGATTGTGGGACACAATCGCCGAATCGCGTGGGGATGCACCAACATTGGGCCGGCGGTTGAAGACGCGTATGTTGAAACTTTTAACAGTCACGGAGACTATCTCACACCTCAAGGCTGGAAGCAGCCGGAGGTGCGGCAGGAAGTGATTCACGTCAAAGGCAAGGCTGACGTGGTGATTAACGTGGAAGTGACGCGTCACGGCCCGATCATAAGCGAGCTGGCGGCAGCGGAAAACCGCAAGATCGCGCTGCGCTGGACGCTTTATGACGGCACGCGCAATCCGTTTTTCGAGGTTGATTCAGCCCAGAACTGGCAAGAGTTCCGGCGAGCGTTCTCGGGATTGGACGCGCCGGGACAGAACGTCGTTTATGCTGACGTGGATGGAAACATCGGCTATCAGGCAACGGGGCGGGTCCCAATTCGCGCCGCCGGTGATGGCAGTCTGCCCCAGGATGGCAGCAACGATGCACATGAGTGGACGGGCTACATTCCTTTCGAGAAACTGCCCAGCGTGCTGAATCCCCCATCGGGAATCATCGGGACGGCAAACGGCCGAATCACCCCGGACGGATATCCGTATCCACTGAGCGTGGAGTGGGAGGCGCCGTGGCGGACGGAGCGAATTTATGGCGTCCTGGGATCGGGCAAAAAGTTTTCTCCGGCGGACATGCTGGCGCTGGAGACGGATGTGTACTCCGAACTCGATAATGTTGTGGCAGACAAACTTGTGTCTGCAGTGGACCGTGCGAGGACCGCCACGCAGCCGACCCACAAAGCGGCGGACATATTGCGGCAATGGAACGGCCAGATGGATGCGAACTCTGCCGCACCCACCATCGTCTCTAATGCGAGGGTGGAACTTAAACGCCTGCTGCTGGAACCGAAGATTGGGCCGGCGCCTAAAAATGAAGACGCTGAGAATCGGGATGCAACAGGACAGTCGCTGAGCTGGAAAAGCTATCACTGGATGATGGAGACGGCTTGGCTGGAAAATGTGCTTTTGCGCGAGCCGGCGCGATGGCTGCCATCGGGATACACAAGCTACGATGAACTGCTGGCGACGGCAATGGATGAAGCCCTGAAAAAGGCGCCAGCAGATGTGAATTCCTGGAGTTGGGGAGCGGCGAATTCCGTGACCATTCAGAATCCGGTGCTGGGGAGGATTCCCTTTTTGCGGCGATGGACTGGTCCGGGAGAGCAGCCGCAATCGGGCAGCGTGTATACCGTGAAAGCCGCGGGCCGCGACTACGGGCCGTCGGAACGATTCACCGCGGATCTTTCCAATCTCGATCAGTCGAGCCTGAACACGGTGACTGGACAGTCAGGAAATTTTTTCAGCCCGCATTACATGGATCAGTGGAAGGCCTGGTACACGGGCTACAGCTTCGGGCTGCCGTTTTCTAAATCCGCCGTGCAGGGTTCCGCAGAGCACCGCCTGGTGCTGCAGCCGAAGTGAGAGTGAGATTGCTCGGCAGAGTGGAGTGTTCTCGAAGTCCTGCGAGATTACCGGAAATGGCGCGGGATTGATCTGCTGATCGTTCGCACCAACATTAAAAGGGCTTAATTATGGGGCCACAGTCGATCAGAAATCTATGAACTTTACGTCGACTGCCTGCCCAATGATGTTGACCTGGGTGGCTTGGGGAGCGAGGGTGCCGGAGGAGGCGAGGTCAGAAAGGGTGTCGTAGATTGTGAGTTTTCCGCCTTCGCAGACATAGACGACGCTGCGGTGAGGGATGGGCTCGATTCCGGTGGCGTCGCCGTTTTGGGTAGAAGTGAAAACCGTTCCCGCGCTGGAATTGAAAACCGACAGACAGCCACGCGCGGGCGTATTGCCATTGGCAATTGCATTAGTACAGGTTCTCGATCCAATAAAGAGCTGCCCGTTCGCCCCCAGCGCCATGTGATCGTGATAGCCATCGGTGATCGGCTGGCTGGTGGAGAGCGAACTGGTTCCGGCCGAGGGGAACACGGTGAGGACGCCGCAGAGCGATGCCTGGCAATCCACGCCGGTTGCCGGGGGAGGGGTGCCGGCAACGTACAGCGTTCCTCCGTCTAGCAGTCCAGTGGTGGCGGCGGGAACGGCGAGCGGCGTTGCGGAAGCCGAGGGGGGACTCTGAGTCATGTCCACGGTGGTGACGCTGGCGGTGGTTCCACCGCATTCGGGGCCGCAGTTCATGACGTAAGCAGTGGCGCCATCGGCACTGAAAACCGCCCATACCGGCTTATCGAAGCTTCCTGTGACCGGAGTGAGCGGATTGCCGCTGGCAATCAGGCTGGGGGAGAGCAGCGTGACCGAGCCGGCACTATCAGAGAGAACGAGGATTTGATTTCCGCTGGAACTGGACACGATAAAGCGTGCACCGGGTATGGGGATAGTAGCTTTGATTTTTCCCGCCACTAAATCGATTTCTTCCACCACGCCGGCGGGACTGCCTGCTACGGCAGCGCCGGGCACCGCGGCGAAGGCAGTGGCATTGTCAGTCCAGACAAACATGCTTTCGGTTGCGCCCGGCAGGGTGATGGCGGAAACGCCGCTGGCTACAGCTTCCTGGGTATTGTCGACGACTCCCAGAGAATTATTGGAGGGACTGAAGACCAGAGTGCGGGTCTTGTCGGGACTGAGGACCAGCATGCCTGCATCGGGCAGCGTACTCAGAAGCGAAATCCCAAAGTTGGTCGCCAGGTCTTTGGAGGCGTCCAGTAACTCCAGAACCGGGAGAATCCCGCCGGTGTTGACGGGGTGAAGCGGATTCGATACTAATGCCCGCGCTTTGAGATTGCTGTGGCGTTGGCTGCTGCTGGCCGAACTCGAATTGCCGCATGAAACCAATACTAGGCACAGCGGGATGAGGATAGAGAGGGCACTTAAGGATCTTTTCAACCCTGGAACTCCGGAGAGCATTGAAGGATAGAGATTTAGATGCGAAAGGTCGGATTATAACAGAGCTGCCCGCGAAGATTGGCCGCTGGTGCGCGCCGCGTGACCATGCAAATCCGGCTCTCCTGCTGTATTCTCATTGACTATGCCCCGCGATTTCATAGCGCGCCTGAAGAGCGCTCCGGCGCTGTGCGATGGCGCCATGGGCACGCTGCTTTACAGCAAAGGAATCTTCATTAACCAGTGCTACGACGAGCTGAATGTGTCGCAGCCGGAGCTGATCCGTGGCATTCACCACGAATATTTGCAGGCTGGGGCGGACGTGGTTGAGACCAATACCTTCGGGGCAAACAGTTTTCGCCTCGCCCGTTATGGACTTGCGGATAAAGTCAGGGAGATCAATTTAGCGGGCGCGAAATTAGCCAAGGAAGCGGCCAAGAGCTTCGACGGGTGGGTGGCAGGCTCAGTGGGGCCGCTGGGAATCCGCATTGAGCCCTTGGGCAAAACGTCTTTCGAAGAGGCGCGCCACGCTTTCCGCGAGCAGATTATTGCGCTGCTCGAAGGCGGCGCCGATGTGCTGATCCTGGAGACTTTTGGCTACCTGGAAGAGCTGCACCAGGCAATGCTGGCGGCGCGGCAACTGGATTCCAAAATACTCTTGGTGGCGCAGGTGACGGTGGACGAGGAGTCGAATTGCCTAGATGGCTCGACTCCCGAGATATTCGCTCCGCGACTGGAGGAATGGGGGGCGGACGTCATCGGCTGCAACTGCAGCGTGGGGCCGGTGGCGATGCTCGAGGCCATGGAGCGTGTGCGGTCAGCAACTTCCGCGCCGCTGGCGGCGCAGCCCAACGCCGGTATTCCACGGTCGGTGGAAGGCCGAAATATTTATCTGTGCTCGCCGGAGTACATGGCGAGTTATGCACGCAAGTTCGTTACCGCCGGGGTTCGATTGATCGGCGGGTGCTGCGGAACCACTCCAGAGCATACTCGAGAGATGAAATCGGCGCTGCGCGCCACCCATGCGCGCGCCCGCACGGCCGAGCCGCAGGTTAAATCGCAGAGCGCCCCGCAGGTAGTGGCCAGCATTCCCCTGGAGCAACGTTCGCGCCTGGGGGCCAAGATTGCCCGGGGCGAGTTTGTCACAATGGTGGAAATTGTTCCTCCCAAGGGAACGAATATCCAGAAGGAACTCGAAGGCTCGAGGTTCCTAAAGTCGGTGGGGGTGGACGCAATCAACATCCCCGACAGTCCCCGGGCTTCGGCGCGGATGAGTAACCAGGCGCTGTCGCTGCTGCTGCAACAGCAGGCAGGAATTGAGGCCATCCTGCATTACACCTGCCGGGACCGGAATGTGCTATGTATCCAGTCAGACTTGCTGGGTGCGGCGGCGGTGGGAATTCGCAATCTGATCTGCATTACCGGTGATCCGCCTAAGATGGGCGGCTATCCGGATGCCACGGCGGTGTTCGATGTGGACGCAATCGGCCTGGTAAACATTGTCCATAATTTGAACCTGGGATTGGATATTGGCGGAAACCCGATCGGCACGGGGACCGGCTTCGCCATCGGGGTGGGTGCGAACCCCGGCGTAACCAATCTGGACGAAGAAGTGCGCCGCTTCGAATACAAAGCGGAAGCGGGGGCGGAATTTGCGGTCACGCAACCGGTCTTCGATCTCAGTCTGCTGGAGAATTTCCTGCGACGCGTAGAACACTGCCGAATTCCGGTGGTGGCCGGAATATGGCCCCTGGTAAGCGCGCGGAATGCGGAGTTCATGAAGAACGAGCTGCGAGTTTCAGTTCCGGACGCGATTCTGGAGCGCATGACCCGGGCAGCTTCTCCGGAGGCGGCGCGCGAAGAAGGGGTCGTGATTGCACGCGATATGCTGACGGCGGTCCGGGGCATGGTGCAAGGCGCCCAGATCAGCGCGCCTCAGGGGCGATATTCGTCAGCCGTGGATGTGCTCGAAGCGCTGGGCACATCAGGCATCACTGCCAGGTAAGGTGTCATATGGGAATCACCCTAGAAGGAAAATCGATAAGGCTACAGTTTTTAGCCGATACCTTCTAAGGTGATTGGGTGTAAACTGCAAAAATTAGGAGTTCGGACTACTTGGCAAAATTTGAGGAATGCATTCAGCGCCTGGAGAAAATCGTTCACGAGCTCGAACAAAGCGATGTACCTCTGGAAAAATCTCTGACCTTGTTTGAGGAAGGGATGCAGCTTTCAGGTTCGTGCCGCAAAGAGCTCGAAGATGCCGAAGGCAAGGTGGAGATTCTTTTGAAGCAGAGCGGAAAACTTCAGGCCGAGCCATTCGATCGCTAAAAGCAGTGCCGGGCTTCCGCGGCAAACTTTTCCTTGCTTCCGCATGCGGTTGGTTGCGGGGGCCCAGACCGCCCTCCGGGGGCAAAAACGAGAAGCTTATGCAGCCCATGAATATTCTCCTCCTCCAAAGCGATCCCCAAGTCGCGAAGGCGCTCGCTGCCTCGTTATCGAATAGCTTTCATCGGGTCCATGTGGCCAAGTCGATGGATGAACTTCGCCATAGCGCGGCGAAGCACCGTCCGTTTGCGATTGTCATGGATATGGAAACCGCGACTCTGGTTGATGTGGAATTTCTAAAGCAGGAATTTCAGGGGATTCGCATCGTGTGCAATCATCGCGTGGCGGACGAGGAGATGTGGACGAAGACGCTCAACGCCGGCGCTGACGATTTCTGCCCCTCCTCAGACATAAGGGGTATGGTGGTGGCGGCTATGCCGAGAGATATGCTGGCTCGATCAATGGGTGCTTGAGTTTAAGGGTTCGTGGTAAAACCCCTCTTCGGCGACCCTTTCCCCGGGGCTGCTTCTTGCCCGCTGCTTCCCTGATACCGCTTGCTATACTCACCTCCATGCTCGCGCCGACGCTTGAGCAGGGACGCAAACTCGCGGATGCCGCGCTGGACCGGCTGCTGCCCCCTGCGGATGCGCGTCCCACATCGATCCACCAGGCCATGCGCCATAGCGTCTTCGCGGGAGGAAAACGCATTCGGCCAATCTTATGCATGGAAGCCGGACGGGCGGTGGCGGGATCGTTGCCCACCGGAATCGAGGATCTGGGCGCGGCGTTGGAGATGGTGCACACTTACTCGCTGATCCATGATGATCTTCCCGCGCTCGACAATGACGACTTGCGGCGGGGCCGGCCCACCTGTCACAAAGCCTTCGGCGAGGCAGTTGCGATTCTTGCCGGGGACGCGCTGCAAACCCAGGCGTACGAGGCCCTGTCGCGGCTGCGCTGTCCGGCGGAGGCGCGGGTGAAAATCATCGAAGAGATTGCGCGGGGCGCCGGAACAGTGAATGGGATGATTGGCGGGCAGGTCGTGGACCTGGAAGCCGAGCGCACGAAAACGGACGCCGAGACATTGCAGTACATCCACCGGTCGAAAACCGCTGCGCTGATTACCGCCGCGCTTGTCACCGGCGGTATCTATGGACGGGGGACGGATGAGCAAATCGGCCACTTGCGCTCTTTCGGCGAAGCCATCGGCCTGGCTTTTCAAGTAGTGGACGATATCCTCGACGTTACCCGCAGCTCTGCTCAACTGGGCAAGACGGCGGGCAAGGACCTGGCATCAGAAAAGGCCACCTACCCGGCGCTCTTCGGGCTGGAGGAATCTCGCAGCAGGGCGGACGAGTTGCTGCGAACGGCGAATTCGTCGCTCGAAAGCCTGGGTTCGCCGGCAGAGGTGCTGCGAGAACTAGCGGGTTTCTTGATCGAGCGCGAGAGTTAAGATTCAATAGCATCGACAATGGGTTAAACGCTATACTTAGCCTCCGACAGTGCTATGTGGGGGCAGCGGTCCGCCCGGCCCAGGCCGGACGGGGGCGTCCGGCGTTACACGGCTTCGGGTACAACGCGGCCTGAGATCGAAATCAGAACAGCATCGGAAGAAAGGTAAATGAAAGCAAAGAATCCTCCCCGGGTGGCATATTTCTCGATGGAGATTGCCCTCGAAGTCAATGTACCCACCTATAGTGGCGGCCTGGGCATCCTTGCGGGGGACACCTTACGCTCGGCGGCTGATTTGGGTACGCCGCTGGTGGCGGTGACTCTGGCCTACCGCAAGGGATATTTCCGCCAGATACTGGATGCTGCGGGAAACCAGTTCGAACAACCGCAGCAATGGAACCCTGGAAGCCAGCTTCCCGAGGCGGGGCCGCGAGTCACGGTCGAAATTGAGGGCCGCCAGGTTTGGATTTGCGCCTGGAAATACACGATTGCGGGGGTTACCGGCGAGACCATACCGGTGTACCTGCTGGACGCTGATCTGCCGGAGAACAGCGAATACGACCGCGCCCTGACCGACTCTCTGTATGGCGGCGACCAGCGCTACCGGCTGGCGCAGGAGATTGTTCTAGGCCTGGGCGGCTTTCTGCTGGTGCAGAAGCTCTATCCCGGCCAGATCGAAACCTTTCACATGAACGAGGGTCACTCGGCGCTGCTTTCACTGGGGCTGTTGGAACGCCGTCTGGAGCAAAGCTTCGCCGGACGTCTGAAGCAGTTGGACATCGACGGGGTCCGTCACATGTGCATCTTCACCACGCACACGCCGGTTCCGGCCGGGCATGACCAATTTCCCCGCAGCCTGGTGGCGCAGGTGATCGGACGCGAGCAGCTGGGTCTGCTGGATGAGGCCGAGGCCTGGGAAGGCGACGCGCTTAATATGACTTACCTGGCGTTGCGCTTTTCCGGATATGTGAATGGCGTGGCCATGCGTCACGGGGAAGTCTCGCGCGGAATGTTTCCGGCTTACGCCATCAGCGCGATCACCAACGGCGTGCACGCCATGACCTGGACGTCCGCCGCCTTCAGCGAACTTTTCGATTCCTACATTCCCGGCTGGCGAACTGACAACAATTATCTTCGTTATGCCATCAGCATCCCGCTGCCCAGCATCCAGGAGGCGCACGCGGATGCCAAGACGGAATTGTTTGCGGAAATCAGCCGCGCCTTTGGGGTGCAGCTTGATCCGAAATTGCTGACCATAGGATTTGCGCGCCGGGCCAGCACGTACAAGCGCGCCGATCTTCTGTTTCAAGATCCGGAGCGGCTGCGGAAGATCGCGCGCGAAGTTGGGCCTATCCAGCTGGTGTATGGCGGCAAAGCCCACCCTCACGATGAAGGCGGGAAGAATCTGATCCGGCGGGTGGTGGCGGGCGCTTCGGGATTGGCCGACGTGATTCGGACGGTATACGTGGAGAATTACGATATGCGCTGGGGAAGACTGATTACCTCGGGCGTGGATCTCTGGCTGAACACCCCCATGCGGCCGCAAGAAGCCTCCGGCACCAGCGGCATGAAGGCGGCCATGAACGGCGTCCCCAGCTTCAGCGTGGTGGATGGCTGGTGGGCGGAAGGGCACATCGAGGGAGTAACGGGATGGGCCATCGGCAGTAGCGAAGTCGCGGAGGACCCATCGCTGGAAATGGCGGCGCTCTACGATAAACTGGAGCGGGAGATTGTTCCCATGTTCTATGGCCGGCCGAGCCGCTATACCGAAGTCATGCGCTTTGCGATCGCGCTGAACGGATCGTTTTTCAACACCCAGCGCATGCTGCTGCAGTACATCGCCAACGCCTACAAGATGCAGAGCGAAATGGCGGCGCCAACTTTGCGCGTCTAGCGCGATTCTTGCGAGTCCCGGCGATGGAGTTCGCCATAACTGCCCGCCGCAAGGGGCTGATAACTCCTACCACTTTTGGTTAGGAGAAGTTCATCGTGCGCGAACTACCTGTCAGCGACATACTGTTTATTTCTAGTGGCGCAATTTTGGGCGCTAATGCCCGGTGGATGGTCAGCCGCTACGCGGCAAAAATCCTGGGGCCGATTTTTCCCTACGGCACCCTGTTCATCAATGTAAGCGGCAGCTTTGCCGTGGGCTTTTTCATGATCTGGGCGACGGAGAGGGTGCTCGTCGATCCGCGCTGGAGGCTGCTGATCGTGGTCGGGTTCTGCGGCGCGTTTACCACCTTCTCAAGCTTCGCCTTTGAAACCATGGCTTACTTCGAGCAGGGACAATGGCTGCTGATGGCCGCCAATTTCGCCTCCAATAATTTGCTCTGCTTGGGTGCGGTGCTGGCGGGAATGGCGCTCGCGCGGGTGATATAGAATGCCAGACGCGATGGCAGTCCAAGTCACAGTTTATCTGAATGAATCCGATAAATGGCAAGGGAAGCCACTGCACATGACCATCCTGAACTACTTGCGTGAACAAAATGTTTACGCCGCCTGCACTCTGCACGCGGTGGGCGGATTCCTGGGCCGCCAGCGGGTGAAAACCAGCCACCTGGTGGAGGCGGGAGGCAAGCTGCCGCTGATCATTATCTTCGTGGACACTGACGACCACGTGAGCCGCGTCTTGCCTACCCTGAAGGAGATGGCCGCCCACCGGCTGATCGTGCGTGAGAACGTGGTGCTGGAGCAGGGGAATCTGGATTGAAAGCGCCCGCCCTCGACATTCTGGCCGTTGCCGCGCATCGTGACGATGTAGAGCAGACCTGTGGCGGGACGCTGCTCAAGATGGCGGAGCATGGGCAGAGTACGGGCATCCTCGATTTGACCCTGGGGGAGATGGGGACGCGGGGCACCGCCGAAGACCGCGCTCAGGAAGCTGCCGAGGCGGCAAGAATTCTGCGCGTTTGCCGGCGCGAGGCGCTCGATATTCCCGATGGCCGCGTCGAGAACACCTGGGAAAACCGGCTGGAGGTTGCGCGGGTGATCCGCGAAACCCGGCCGCGAGTGGTGATTCTTCCCTACTGGGAGGGACGCCATCCCGACCATTACACGGCGTCGAAGCTGGGATATGAAGCGTGCTTTCTGGCGGGATTGGCGAAATTAGCAATTAGCCGTCAGCCATCAGCCGTCAGTGATAAACATGTGGTGTCGTCGAGGGAATCTGAGGGGTCGGTTTTCCGGCGGGTAGCATCGGCAGTGGCAAGCGTCGTGGGCGGGGAGAAGCAAGGTGCTCCCTCAGCGGCTAAAGCCGAAAAACTCGGGCCGGATTTTGGCACGACTGGAAGTCGTGCCCTTCCCGAGGACAGCAGCCAACCTAGCGCGGCGTCCGACAGCACCCTTCGCAGTCGTGAAGACTCCGGTCGCGCGGAGTCTGGTCGCGCTGCCCCCGATCATGCAGACTCTGGTCGCGCTGATTCCGTTGGCCGGACTGACTCCGAGTCTTTAAGCCCGCACCGTCCGTTCAAAATTATTTACGCCACGCTTTATTACGACATCCGGCCGACGTTTGTGGTGGACATTACTGACCAATTTGAGGCCCGCTTCGAATCGCTGATGGCCTACAAGTCCCAATTCAGCGACCAGGAGGCGGGTAAGGACATCTTCCCCGCCCGCATAGAAATTCGCGCACGCATCGAGGCCATGGCAAGGTTCTACGGAATGCTTGCGGGAGTGACATACGCCGAGCCGTTTCTGCAAAAGGAAGTGGGGCTGGTAGAGGACGTAACGGCGATCCCGGTAAAGTCGATTTAGGTCCTACGTTGGATGAGGCATACCATTACAGGTGAAGGAAATACCATGTCTCTCCAGAGCAGGATTAGCAGCAAAGGGCAAGTCACAGTCCCAATCGAAATCCGCCGCCGCCTAGGCTTAAAGCAGGGGGACCGGGTGGAATTCGTCTTGAAGAGCGGCACGACCGTGATTAGCCGCACGCCTGACCGTGAGAATCCCTTTGAAAATTACCGAGGCGCACTTAAGAGGAAAGGCAATACCCACACCGCCCAACGTTGGATCGCGAAACTGCGCGACGAAGATGGGCGCTGAAGGCGCCGTCGATAGCAATGCTCATGAAGGCTGATCGCCTTCTGACCATGGACGAGACCGCTACACAAAGGATTTTCGCGAATTGCATCTGCTCTAGACACTGCGAAGAAACAAACAGCCCAGTCAAAAACTGGGCTGAAGTCTTGAATTTGTAAAAAAGAAAAGCCTACCCGTACCTTTGCACACCGAAAAAGGTGAGGCGTGACTCTTCTTACAACTACTCCGGCTTCATGCCCATTCGCTTGATCATGTCTTTCTGTTCAGCGGTCCAGGTGCCGGACATGTCTCCGTGCTGCACGAGCAGTTGCTTCTCGGCGTACATTTTCCTCGTGGTGTGGAACTCTTTCACGTTGGCCTGATGCCCGGAGAGGTCCCACTCGCCAACGCCGTTGTCGTGATACTTGAAGATCACGTTATCGACATAAGTGATCTTGTTGCCCCAGAGATCCATGGCCGGGACCACGTGCAGCACCTTGCCATCTTGGTCACGTTTCAACACACCCTTTTCCTCGAGAATGTCAGGAATGGTCAGCGTGTAGGTGTCAGCTGATTCCTTGAAATCAATCGCCACTTCCTTGCTTCCCACAACGTGTGGCGGATTCCAGCCGAACATAAACGCCAGCATCTCGCCGAATGCTTCCCGCTGGGCGGGCGTAGAGCTCTTATCGAAATAAGCTGTACCTTGCACTTTGCTGGCATCGGAGTCAATCAGATCTCCGATGAGCACAGCCTTGAAACCGCTCATGTCCACCTTTCCATAGTGGCCATGCTTTATGTAAGTGAAGTCAGCCGCGTCGCAACTTCCGTGGTCAGGATGACCGTTGGAACGGCAGGGACATGCGTAGGCAGTGCACTGGCATTCGGTCATGCTGATGCCTTGCACGTCGAAATCCGGGATCTGCTTGGGCGGGTTTTTCGCCTCGTCAGCAGCAACCGCCAACCCAGAAAATGAGATCGCGAACAGGAGAAAATACACGAGTCGCATACAACCTCCTTCTCGAAATCAATTTAGACGTAGTAACTCTACGTCTGCTCTGCCCCCTGGTCAAGCGCAGGATCCAGCGCCATCAGGCAGTCGCCTTCTTCTGCTCAATTGGAATCCGGCTGACGTTTTTCTGCAGCCAACTCTTGAAAGTTTGCAGCTCGGGATTAAGGCTGCGGGAAAACTCTGTACTGCGGGCGCGGCTGAAGTCCTCGTCGAAGTCGCGAAAAAATTGGAACATGTTGCCCAGGTCCTCGGCGCCGGGGAAACCGAAGGTACGGAAAACCTCGGGCGGAACGTAGTTATAGCGAACTTCCTCGCCTAGCGCCTGGCTGAGCTCGGCCGCCATTTGTGCGCCGGTGATGTGCTCGCCGGCAATGCCGACGGTCTTGCCGATGAGCTCCGGCTTCTTGAAAATTCCATAGGTACACTTGCCGATGTCTTCGGCGGCGATACCGGAAATTTTCTTATCGGCCATGGGCAATGTGAAGGCCAGCTTAGCGTCCGCAGCGCGCTTGGGCTCCAGGCCGAAATTGATGAGGTTGTCCCAATAAAAAGAAGTCAGCAGAATTGTGGAAGGCAGCTTTTTGAAATCTTCGTCCGCCTCACCTTTGGCATCCAGATGCGGAACCTTGTACTTTTCCTGGAGAGTCGGCATGCGATTATCACTCAGCGGCACCCACTTGCGTGTATCTTCGAGTGTCGACCAGACTACGTGCTGAACCCCGGCGTCTTTTGCAGCCTGCGCCTGGCCGCGGGCCTGAGCGGTTTCTTTCTGCGGAGAAAAGTGCTCCCAGAAGAAAGTGACGCAGAAGGCGCCGTATGCGCCGGCGAATGCCCGCTTGAGACTTTCGATATCGTCCACGTCGGCCGCAACCACTTCTGCTCCGAGTGCGACAAGCGCCTTCGCCTTATCGGAATTTACATTTCTGGTGAGAGCGCGTGCGGTGAATCTCCCGTTTGGGTCGGCACAGATGGCCCGGACCAGGCCGCCACCCTGAGATCCGGTTGCTCCGGTAACTGCAATGATTTTTTTGGCTGGCATATGTCCTCCTGAAGATGCGGACAGCGGGAATACCCGCGCCCGACACTACTTTTTTATCGCGAGCGCAACTCCATCGCGGAGCGGCAGAACGGTGGTGAACAGCTCGGGCGAATTGTACAGCATACGATTGAATTCCTGGATGGCCTTCGTCGAAGCTTCAGCGGGATTGTTTTGGGCGACTTTACCGCTCCAGAGCGCGTTATCGGCTATGAACAATCCACCTTGGCGCAGCCGGGGCACGGCCAGACGGAATGTCCGGGGATAATCTTCTTTATCGACGTCGCAAAAAATAATATCGAATAGCTGCCTCTGCTCGGAGAGCATTTCGAGCGCATCGCCGACTTTGATGGTGATGCGGTCTGCGACACCAGCGCGCTCGAAGTAACCGCGAGCTTCATCGGCGTTCTTGCGATCACCATCGGTGTAAGTCACGCGTCCCCCGTCGCCGACTGCGCGGGCCCACCAGATGGTGGAATAGCCGACGGCTGACCCCATTTCAAAAATGTTCTTTGCGCCGGAGATCAGCGCGAGCTGGTACAGAACGCGGGCCACGGCGGGGCCGACGATAGGAATCTTGCGCTGGGCGGCCGCGACTTCGATTTCGCTAAGAACCTCATCGCGCGGAGGAAGCAGGGAATACAGGTAATCCTCGACCGGGCCGGAGGTGATCCCGTGCATCATCCATTGCGGCTTGTCACTAGATTCGGGCATATCGTTTTACAAATCCTTTCCCCTTGGGTTGGCGTGCAGGATTTCACGGTCCTGCGATTGCGGCAAACGTCATCGAGCGAATCATTTGCCCCCAGTCAGGATGACCAAGGTCGCAGCTTAGTCACGAAATCGTCTCTCCCGGTTTCATCTCATGCACTTTTACGCCGTGGACAAGTTTACCCAATTCGCCGGGGGTGCCTGTGAGCATCGGGAAAGTGGCGAAGTGCATGGGAATTACGGTCTCCGGCTTGAGCAAGTTGCAGGCATAAGCAGCCTCTCGCGGACCCATAGTGAAGTGATCGCCAATGGGGAGCATGGCGATTTCCGGAGCATAGAGCTCGCGAATGATCGCCATGTCGCCGAAGACGTTGGTATCGCCGGCGTGATAGATCCTGATGCCATTATCGAAATGGATCACGTATCCACAGGCTTCGCCGCCGTAGATGAGCTGATCGCCATCCTGGATTCCGCAGGAGTGTTCGGCGTGAACCATGGTGACTCTTATGTCTTCGACCTGCTGGGTGCCGCCTTTGTTCATCATGGCGGTGTGCTTTATACCTTTCCTCTCCAACCAGCCGCAGAGCTCGGGCATGCCAACCACTTTGGGACTGTGTTTTTTTGCAATTTCGACGGCGTCGCCGATGTGATCTCCGTGGCCATGGGTGCACAGCATTACCTCAAAGGCTTTCACGTCCTTTTCACTTTGCGGGCAGGCGGGATTGCCCATCACCCAGGGATCAATCAGGATGGTCTTACCCTTGGGAGTTTGAATGCGGAAAGTGGCGTGTCCAAGCCAGGTGATCTTGATTCCGTTCAGTTTCATGGGTTCTTCTTTCTGGCGAAAATATCGAATGACATTCTAGTGGGCATCGGGTGGGAGCGGCAATTGGGGCAGGGACGGGCCAGCGAGAGCGCAAACGTCAACGCAAGAAAAATCCATAAAGCTTTTAACCGCAGAGAACGCAGAAAAATCCGCCGCGGCCGCAAAGAATATCTATGAAAAGCCGCGGCTGAGCATTGCCTGGGCGAGCTTTTGGGGTGAAAGGTTTTTCGCTCTTCCCTGCTCCGTTACTTCTCTTGGTAACGCGGGGCGCGCGTCTTACTATGAGTTCTATGAATGAACTGAAGGTGCTGATTTCGCGGGAGCAGATCGCAGTCCGGGTGGCGGAGATGGGACGCCAAATTGCCGCTGATCTTGGAGGGGAGGCGGTGATATTTGTTGGAGTGCTGAAGGGGGCCGCGATTTTCCTCAGCGACCTGGTGCGCGAGATGGAGCTTGACGCCAGCTTCGATTTTATCGGTGTTTCCAGCTATGGCAATCGCGGGACGCTAGAGCCGGAATCGACAGCGGCATGGGAGTCGAAGGGGGAGGTGCGATTGACCAAGGATGTGGACCACTCCTTGCGAGGAAAGAGCGTAATCCTGGTGGAAGATATTCTCGATACTGGACTGACCCTGACGTTTCTGAAGCGGCTGCTACTGGGCCACCGGCCAAAACTTTTCCGGGTCGCGGTCCTGCTGGATAAGCCTTCGCGCCGCAAGCTGGCAGTGGAGGCGGATTATGTGGGGTTCACCATTGCCGATCAATTCGTTGTGGGCTATGGGCTGGACTATGCAGAGCAGTTTCGCAATTTGCGCGACATCCGGGTGCTGCCGAATACTTTGTGAGCGGCGCGCAATTCCCCAGCACTTAGGGACGCGTACGACCAAATGCAGCAGCTCCGGCTGCTATGATTAAGGCAATGGAAATGGCCGCCGTTCAGACTGAATTGCAATCCCGGATCGAGCCCCTGCTGCTGGAAGTTGCGGACGTGGTGAATACCACCTTGGACCTGGACACCACGCTGCGGCGCGTGGCCGGACTGGTCCGCAAGGTCATTGATTATGAAATATTCGGCATTCTGCTGGTGAATGAAAAGACCCAGGAACTTTACTTCCGATTCAGCGTGGGGCATTCCACCGAAGTGGCCGAGCGGCTGCGAATCAAGCTGGGGGAGGGCGTGACGGGAGCGGCTGCGCAGCGGGCCGAGGCGGTGCTGGTGGGCGACGTGTCGAAAGATCCCAGATACATTTCTGCCGTACCGAACGTGCGTTCGGAGATCGCGGTGCCGCTGATCGTGAAAAACCGGGTGATCGGCGTAATCGACATCGAATCGCCGCAACCCGACCACTTTACCGAAGACCATAAGCAGCTACTGGTGCTGATCGCGTCGCGCATGGCGGTGGGTATCGAGAACGCGCGACTTTACACGCGCATCACGCGACAGGCGCGCACCCTGCTGCTGCTGAACGAGATTGCGCGCGAGCTGACTTCTATTCTGAAGCTGGATGAGCTGTTGAACAGGGTGGGCGAACTGCTGAGCCGGCTGATTGATTATCAGATGTTCAGCATTCTCCTGCTGGATGCCGCGGGAGAAAAGTTGCAACACCGCTTCTCATTGCGCTTTAAGGAAAACATTCAGCTCAAGCACGACATCGCCATCGGCGATGGGGTGGTCGGATTCTCTGCGGAGAAGAAACAGGCGGTGCTGGTCCGTGACGTAAAGAAAGACCCGCGCTACATCGAAACCAATCCTGAAACCCGTTCGGAGCTGGCGGTGCCCCTGATTTACAAAGACAAGGTCATTGGCGTACTAGACCTGGAGCACACGCGCCGGGGATTTTTTACCGAAGACCATCAGCGGACGATCACCACGCTGGCGGCGCAGATTGCCATCGCCATTGAGAACGCGCGGCTTTATGAGGAGATTGCGCGGCAGGAACGCAGGCTGGAGCGCGACCTGGCGATGGCGCGGGAGTTGCAATTCCGGCTGCTGCCGCCGTCGCTGCCGAAGCTGGAGAACCTGGAGATCGCGGCAAAGTTTTCACCGGCGCGAGCCATCGGTGGAGACTTGTACGACTTTCTGGGCTATTCGCAATCCCGCACCGCGTTGGTGATTGGTGACATCAGCGGAAAGGGCGCGCCGGCGGCCATCTATGCCGCGCTGGTCAGCGGGATTTTGCGCTCTCATGCTCCCATGGAGCCGGCCCCGGCGGAAATGCTGGCGGCGGTGAATTATTCGCTGGGGGAGCGGCGCATTGACGGCCAGTTTTGCTCGTTGATCTACTGCGTGTGGGACGACGTGAATCGCACTTTACAGGTCTCGAATTCCGGCCTTCCCCGCCCGGTGTATTGCCACGACGGCAAGACGCAGTTGATCGAGGCCACCGGCTTGCCGCTGGGTTTATTCGACGACGCCGAATACGATGAATTCACCTTCCAGGCGGAGCCGAACGACGTGTTCGTGTTCTTCAGCGACGGCATGCTCGATGCGACCAACCAGGCCGGGGAACTCTTCGGGCGCACGCGGCTGGAAAAGATTGTCGCCGAGTGTTCAGCCAACTCTGCTGATTCCGTGGTGAAGTCAATTTTTAAGGCGGTCGCGGACCATGCGTCGGGGGTTGAAACCTTCGATGACCAAACCGTAGTTGCCATCAAAGTGAAGGGCAGCGCGGCCAAGCGCCAGTGAAAAACTTTTCCGAGCGCCCTCCCGGATTCGTTTACAGCTCTGATAAAAAGCGACGGCCTCCGTCCAGTCGTGATGCGAAGGCCAGAGTAAAGCAGAGCGGGGGGGAGCTGAATTGCGAACAGGTCCCGCTATCGCAGCTGGCGGAGCGCTTCGGCACGCCTCTCTACGTATATTCTTCCCGCGCCATCTGCGAACGGCTTCAAATCTTTGAGAAGGCCTTTGAAAATGTCGAGCACACGATCTGCTATTCGGTGAAGGCCAATTCGAATCTCAGTATTCTCCGCCTGCTGGGAAAGATAGGATGCGGTTTCGACGTAGTTTCCGGCGGTGAACTGGAGAGAGTGCTGCGCGCGGATCCCGGTGCGGCGAAGAAGGTGGTCTTTTCCGGCGTAGGCAAGACCACCGCCGAGATGCAGGCAGCGCTTCAAGCAGGCATCCTGCTATTTAATCTGGAGAGCGCGTCCGAGCTGAAAACTCTCGCCCATTGTGCGGCGAAACTGAAACAGAAAGCGCGGATAGCGCTGCGCGTGAACCCTGATGTACCGGCAGACACGCATCCATATATCTCGACTGGCCTCAGGAAACATAAGTTTGGCGTGCCGCTGTCGGAAGCGCGGGAGCTCTACCGGCGCGCTGCCGCGTCCGATTTTTTGCAAGTTGCGGGAGTCAGTGTCCACATTGGATCGCAGATTACCGCGCCCTCTCCGTTCGCAGCGGCGATGCAGCGGGTGGCCCGACTGGTACTCGAGCTTCGGGCTGAGGGACATGGAATCGAGTATGTGGATGCTGGGGGAGGCCTGGGCATCGATTATCAATCGGCACAAGATTTTCAAGCGCCAGCTACGGCCTATGCCCGCGCCGTCAGCCGTCCCTTGCGTGGACTCGGGATCAGGCTACTGCTCGAACCGGGGAGGTCGATCGTCGGCCCAGCGGGGATATTGCTGACGCGCGTCCTGTATCGAAAAAGGAATGGCGACAAAAACTTTGTGATTGTAGATGGTGGCATGAACGATCTAATCCGGCCATCGCTTTATCAGGCTGAGCACCAGATTGTGACGGTGCGAAAGGAAAAGCAGGCGTCAGAGATCGTGGACGTTGTAGGTCCGGTGTGCGAATCGGGAGATTTTTTCGCACGAGAGCGGAGGCTGCCGCGGGTGGTTGAAGGCGATCTGCTTGCTGTCCTCGACGCCGGGGCATACGGAATAGCGCTGGCCTCGAACTACAACACGCGTCCGCGCCCCGCGGAGGTTCTGGTCGATGGCAAATCGGTGAATTTGATTCGCAAGCGCGAGACTATTGCCGACCTGCTCAGGCTCGAGGATTAGGCACGTGTTTTTCCAGGAAGGCGGTCACCGCCTGCAGCACAGGTTTCGCCTGCTGCATAAACAGTGCATGACCAAGTAGGGGGAATTTCACTATTTCGCTGTGTGCTAACAGCTTCCGGGCGATCTGGACGTCGTCATCGGAGAGCAAGCCATCGAGTTCAGGATTGCCCTGCAGCAAGAGCGTTGGGCAGGAGATGCGAGGCAGGAATTGCGTGGGATGCCAACCTTCAAACGAGCTCGCGTCCAGAGTCATGGCCAGCGCATCGGGGTCGGTCTGTAGTGCGCAACGGGCCCACTCCATGAGCACGACCTTACTGTTGCCCGGAAGGTCGCCGATGCGAAGGCTTTCCCGTAGTCCGGGGATTTGAATTTCAATTTCTGCGATTCCGAGGGCAAGCTCGTGCTGGGTGCTGGCGCGGAGAATCAAATCGCGCAGCTGGCGGAACATAGGTTGATACATACTGCGAGCGAAGGTGGCCGGCGAGATCGTGGAATCGCCCACGATGAGGGCGGAGACGTGGCACATCGCATTCGCGGCCAGACACATTCCCACCCCACCTCCTAGAGAGTGGCCAAAAATGGCAGCGCCCGCTGGAATCAGCGCCTGCAAAAATTCTGAGACATCCTGCGCGTATTGGCTAATGCGGTATCCGTGCGGGGAGCGGCTGGAGGCGCCGTGTCCGCGCAGATCCAACGCAAAGATGTGGTATCGCAGGGAAAGGTCCGGCAGCAGCACGGAGAAAGACTTCCAGTCGCGCGCCAGCCCGTGCAGCAGTACAAGCGGGGGTCCGGTGGGCGGCCCCTCGGCGTAGTGAAGGGAAATCCCGGCGGCGGGGAAAACTTTTTCCTGGAAATGTTTTACCGGGCTGCTCGCCGCCACTAACGCTGTCCCCACTTCAGCTTGGTGCGCAGCACGTCGAAGAAAGTGCCTCGGGTGTGCAGCAGCTTTACTTGATATTCAGACTTGCGGCAGTACACCCGGTCACCGTCAAGCATGGGCATGCCGGCCTGACCGTCGATGCTGAGGTAAGCTTCCTCTTCGCCGGTCATGACCACAATTTCAATTTGAGAGCTGTCGCGCACGACCAGAGGACGATGGGTGAGCGAATGCGCGGAGACTGGGGTGACCACAAAGCCCTCGACGTTTGGCATCAGGATCGGTCCGCCGGCGGCCAGGGAATACGCGGTAGAACCGGTGGGAGTCGAGACGATGAGGCTATCTGCCTGGTAGCGAGAAACAAAAATCTTATCGATGTAAACATCGCAATGATTGAGGCGGGCGATGGTTCCCTTGCCCACAACCACATCGTTGAGAGCGTCGTAGGTGGCGATGATCGCGCCACGCCGGCCGACTTCGCAGTGCACCATCGAGCGCACGTCGATCGCGCACGAACCCAGGGCGATGCTCTCGAGGGTGGGATAGAGTTCGTCGAGAGGAATCTCGGTGAGGAAGCCGAGCGCGCCGAGATTGACCCCAACAATAGGGATTCCGGCTTTCGAGACCGCCCGGGCCGCCGAAAGAAGGGTGCCGTCGCCACCGAGCACAATGACGAAATCCAGCTTGCGTAAAGCCATGTCTTCCCGCGCCAGAACTTCCGCGCTGGCCGCATGTGGCGAGGTTTCGGGATCGACGACGAAGTCATAGCCGTGGGCGCCGAGCCATTCTGTGAGCGGTGGCGTGAGCTGCGCCACCTCGGGCTTGTTTGGCTTGGAAACAATGCCGACTGCTTTACCGGATGGATGCTTACCCATGTTGAAAGTGGAATTGTACAGAAATCATCCGCAAAGGACACGAAGTCGCTATGCGAAGCTCACGCGCTGGTCAGGATCACAGGGTGAAAGGAAAGCAGATCCTTCGACTGCGAAGATCATCCGCAAGAGGAGGATCTTCCTCGCTCAGGATGATAGGGTTTGACAGGTGGTTCACGATGGCAGAATGACAGGTTGCCTCGCGATGGCAGTTTGAACGAACTGAGCCACTACCAACCCGTCACTCAGACGCATTCAGAACTTCGCGTATAACAAAAACTCTTTATTCCCTTCGGCTCCCAGGATGGGCGACTCAATCACCTCGGTGGAAACCGCTCCCAGTGCGTTGATGGCATTGCGAACTTTCTGTACTGCCAGCTGATGGGCGACGGGATCGCGGACAATTCCTCCCTTGCCAACTTGCCCGCGGCCAGCCTCGAACTGGGGTTTTACCAGAACGATTAATTCACGTCCCGATCGCTCTTGCCGATCCGATGGAAACGCGGCTGCGAGCACCGCGGGAAGAACCAGGGTGGCGGAGATGAAGGAAACGTCCATCACGATCAGGTCTACGCTTTCGCCGAGAAGACCGCGGGTGAGGTAGCGAGCATTCGTCTTTTCCAGCAGGCGGACGCGCGGATCCTGACGCAACTGGAAGGCGATCTGTCCCTGGCCGGTGTCGACGGCAATCACGCGCGCGGCGCCGTGCTGCAAAAGGCAGTCGGTAAAACCTCCGGTGGATGCGCCCACGTCGAGGCAGACTTTTTCGCTGGCGTCGATCGTCCAGAACTTCAAGGCGTGCTCGAGCTTTAGACCGCCGCGACCCACATATTTCATCACTTCGCCGAGGAGGCGAATCTCGGAGGCGGCATCGACGGCGACGCCAGACTTTTGCACTTTCTGTCCATTGACCAGGACGTTGCCGGCGAGCACCAGGGCTTGCGCACGCTCGCGTGAGGGGACGACGCCGCGCTGCAACAGCAATTTGTCGAGCCGAATTTTTTCTGTCGAGGTTTTCATTTAAGAGAAAATGCGGACGCCGCACCCAGGAATGTGCAAGTTGTAGAAATGGGTCTGAGGTAAGCACTTATCCAAGTACTTGGCCTGTTTTCCACAGCATTATGCACATGAGTGTTGAAAATTAGGAGAGCTTTAACCGAAAAATATCTTGACAACAGTGGGCTTTCGCGCAGCGTCAACTCCGGACGCAACTTCGGCAAAAAATAGAAGCTCCCGGGACAGCCGGGGGCTCGCACGGAACGAGATTTCCCCTAGCCGGCGACTTCCTCCAGCAACTTCTGATCAATATCGAAGTTCGAGTGCACGTTCTGCACGTCATCCTGATCTTCGAGGGCTTCGACCAGGCGGATCATTTGAGTGGCTTGCTGGCCCTCGAGCTTGATGTAGTTTTGCGGGATCATGGCGACCTCGGAGGAGACTGGCGCGATTCCTGCCTTCTTCACCGCTTCCAGAACGGCCTCGTAGGCGGAAGGTTGGGTGAGCACTTCCCAATTTTCGCCGTCATCACGCAGGTCGTCGGCACCGGCTTCAAGCACGATCCCCATGAGGTCATCTTCTTTGGCGGCGCTCTTGGCGACTACGATATCGCCCTTCTTGTGAAACATCCAGGAGACGGCGCCGGCTTCGGCCATGTTGCCGCCATTTTTGCCAAAGGCGTGACGAATTTCACTCACCGTGCGGTTCCGGTTATCGGTATTGATGTCGAGCAAAATCGCCACGCCTCCGGGGCCGTACCCCTCGAGGGAAAACTCTTCGTAAGTCGCGCCGGGCAGTTCGCCGGTGCCGCGTTGAATGGCGCGCTTGATATTGTCGGCGGGCATGTTCTCGGCTTTGGCGGCGGCGATGGCGGTGCGCAAGCGAGGATTGGTATCGGGGTCGCAGCCGTTCTTCGCGGCAATGCTGATTTCTTTAATCACGCGGGTGAAGGCTTTTCCCCGCTTGGCGTCGAGCGCGCCCTTCTTGTGCTTGATTGTGGCCCATTTAGAATGCCCAGACATGGGAATACCTCGCCGGGATGAACTTGAATTGCGCTGATTCGCGAATCAGGACTCGCCTGTCAGAGGGCTTATGTTGCCCTCGGTTGCCCGGAAAACATGCAGGCGCAGTGAAAATTATAGCACGATAATTTTTTTATCCTCTGCCATTTTGCACCGCCTTCCCATGGCTATAATGTCCGGATTGCCGGCCTGACGGCTGGTTTGGCAGTGCCGCTCCCAGCGTACCTGCAGCAAACTCGCGAGAAGAGGTCATGAAAGCAATCCGGAGCTTCCTCCTCAGCTGTTGCGGAGTCGCGTGCGTTGTGTTTGGTGCGACCTTGGCCGCGAGTGGCCAGTCGGGCTGGTTCGATGCCAGGAGGGAAACCATTGAAGTGCGCCTGATTGCGGTGGCTGCCGCTTATCCGCGGTCTTCTTTTTTCGCCAATGATGAGGTGTTTATTGCCGAGCAGCAACTGGCGAAAGATGAATCCCGGTTCATCAAACTGGTGTATGACTTTCTTCCCTACCAGTCGCCGCTTTCTTCTTTCGGGCTCGACTATTCACTGCTTTATACGGTGAACGCGGTGCGGGACACGGGCTGCGACGAAACCCTGTGGGAGATGCGCTCCGCTTTGGAGCAGCAACATCAACAACCAGAGCAGCAGCCTTCTAATTGGAGGTATGCGCTGGAGTCGCCGATTGTTGACCTCGACCGGCGGCAGGCAAGGCTACGCTGTTATCGTACGACTTCGGACGATTACGGAAAAGCCCTGCACCGTCCGTCCGATGAGGTTTCGTACTGATGTTTTCGTTCAGAATGATTAGTGACACTTGAACTACAGTGTCAGGATGCAAGCTAAGTACGGTAAGCCGGCTGGATCGGCTGGTCTGAAAGCGGTTGGCATGGAGTTAAGCCGGGAGGCGCGGGTACGGCTGTCCTGGATGGATTTCTATCGCGAGACCAAGAATGTGGCCCTGAGCTGTCGCCGGTTCGAGATCTTGCGGCAGCTGCGAAACCAAATTTCTCCAGCAACTCTCATCTCAACGAAAGGAATGAAAGTGGCACCCATCTACTGGACGAGTACAAAGGATTGACAGAAGCGGCGGCGGAAGCGCAGATTTAACGAGTACATTCCTCTGACCGTTGCCGCAATGCTCTTTAATTTTTTCGTGTTAAACTGCGATTGAGAGCCTGCTCTCCTGCGAAGAACCATGAAATTTGGTGTCATTGTTTTCCCCGGTTCCAACTGCGACCATGATGCTTACTGGACAGTGGAACAGGTCCTGAAACAACCGGTTACCTTTCTGTGGCATGAATCTCACGAGCTGGAAAATTGCGACGCCGTCATCGTGCCTGGCGGATTTGCCTATGGCGATTATCTGCGCACCGGGGCGATCGCGAAATTTTCTCCAGTAATGGAATCGGTGAGGAGATTTGCCGATGGCGGAGGACTGGTCCTCGGAATCTGCAACGGATTTCAGATTCTTTGCGAGTCGGGCATGCTTCCCGGAGCCCTCATGCGCAATGCCGGGCTCAAGTACGTCTGCAAGCCGGTACACGTGCGCGTAGAGAATGCCGACACGCCGTTTACCAACGCCGCCGGAAGCGGTGAGGTGCTGCGCATTCCCATCGGGCACGTGGAGGGCAATTACTTCTGCGATGATACGACGCTCTCGGAACTTCGCCGCGCTCATCGCATTGTTTTCCGTTACAGCGACGCCGCCGGCGAGGTTACAGCTGAGACCAATCCCAACGGTTCTCTCGACAATATTGCCGGCATTTGCAGCCCGGGACGCAATGTTCTGGGCATGATGCCGCATCCGGAACGCGCCAGCGAGCCCGAACTGGGCGGCACCGACGGCTTCCGAATTTTCGAGGCGCTGATGGGGGCGGGAGTGATGGCCGCGAAGTAGTGCGGCATCTCTGGAACAATCCCTCGCATCTATTCCACCCAAGCACGTCTTCTTTTAGCACTCGTTCTGGCACTCTTTTTCGCACTGTTCAGCAGTCTTTTGGCACGGTCGCATTTGCGAAAAGGTGAAGAGAGAGCGTCCAAGCAAGCTGCTATAGTGTTGGTTCGCAAAAATCTGAGGGGATTCAGAACCGAAGCTGATGGAAATCCGGCGGGTTTTCACAAACCAGGGTACGGCTGCGGTCTGGGGATTCTTCCTTCTTATATTTTGCCCCGCCGCGGACGCGCAAAGAGCCTCCAAGCTTCCAGCGATCGAGGTTTTTGGCGGATACTCGCACCTCCGATTCGAAAGCAGGACGCTGGGATTTTCCGATCAATTGAATATGGATGGCTGGAACGGCGGCATTTCCCTGCCCGATTTGTATGAAGGGCTGGGCATTGCCGCGGACCTCAGCGGCCATTACGCTGCCGCGATGGAAGAATACAACTTCCTTCTCGGGCCACAGTACTCCTTCAAATGGAAGGGGCTGCGGCCTTACGGCCATGCGTTGTTCGGAAAAGCGCGTGCTCGGCTGCGGCAGCCGGGAAGCACCCAGCTCGAGGCCTCCAGCCTGGGACGCGCCGTGGCAGTCGGCGGCGGCCTGGACATTCAGCTCAGCGAGAAGTTTCTGGTCCGTGCTTTTCAGGCGGATTATCTGACGACATCGGCCTTCAGTGGCACCCAGCATAACCTGAGGCTCTCAACGGGGTTGATTTTTAGATTTGGAAAACATTGACCGGCATACGCTATGAACCGAATTGATTTTCCGCGGCGAACGCAATTCTCGCTTCATGGATTGCGACAGATAACTTGTGCGGCTGCGATTCTGAGTGCAATGCTCAGCGCCTGCAGCTCCCCCCATGCGACCCACCTGGCATACATTGTGGGCGGACAGCGGTCGGTCTTTGCCTATCGCATCAACAACCGCTCCGGCGCGGCGGCTGCGATTCTGGGATCTCCTTTTCTGGCGGGAATTAGCCCCTCCAGCGTGGTGGTGAATCCATCCCGGCAATTCGCCTACGTCGCGAACCAGGGCGAGAGCACGATTTCGTCGTTCCAGGTCGACTCCTCCACGGGCGCGCTCACTGAAGTTCTTCCCCGCGCCGCCGCCGGGACATCTCCGGTCGCAATGGCCATGGACAGTGGAGGAAATTTTCTTTATGTTGCCAACCAGGCCGCCAACAGCATTTCAGTTTTTTCCCTCAGCTCCTCCACCGGCGCCTTGTCCGAGGTTTCAGGTTCGCCATACGGCGTGGGTTCGAGCCCGTCCGGGCTGACGCTGAGCGGTAATTTCCTGTTCGTGCCAGTTCCGAATTTTTCGCTCATTTATATTTTTGCGGTGAACTCAGGCGCGCTTACGCTGGCCGGCTCCCCGGTTTCTGTCGCGGATGGAGTATCCACGCTGGCCGTGGATCCTGCGGGCAAATTTCTGTACGCTCCGAATCCCTCCACCGACACCGTGACCGCCTTCGCGATACAATCCGGCGGAACTCTGAGCGCGGTTGCGGGCTCGCCCTTCGGGACGGGAACAGCGCCGGTGGCCGCCGCCGTGGACGCGACCGGAAGCGCGCTGTACGTGGTGAATTCAGGCTCCTCCAATATTTCGCAATTCAAGATCGATTCGACTACCGGAGTTTTGTCGGCGTTCACCGCAGCTACCCAGACAGCGGGCACGAATCCCGGCTTCATCACCATTGATCCCGACGGAAAATTTGTTTTTGTAGGAAATACGGGTGCGGGTTCGGTCACCGAACTGTCGGTGAATTCCGACGGCTCACTGGCAACCACCGGCACTGCAATCTCTCTCGGGGTGCCGCCGCGTTCAATGGCTTTGACACAGTAATTTACGGATGAAACCATGATACGGTTCGGCATCGCCGGTTTCGGGCTCCACGCAGTCAAGCGCCTGATGCCCGGATTTACTCTGTCGAAAAACTGCTCGGTGACCGCCCTGTCGCGCCGCGAGATGAATCAGGCGCGGCAATCCGCGGCCGAACACAACATTCCACTCGCATTTGATTCAGTCGCCGAACTCTGCCGCTCCCCGGAAGTGGACGCGGTGCTGGTGACGACTCCCAATTCTCTGCATTTGCCGGATGTGCTGGCGGCGGTGGATGCCGGCAAAGCTGTGCTTTGCGAGAAGCCACTGGCCATGAATACGGCAGAATGCCGTCAGATGGTCGAGGCTGCGCGGCAAAAGGGTGTTCTTTTTGGCGTGGCCCACGTTTTTCGTTTTCATGAGAGCATGCACGAAATTCAGCGGCTGGTTTCGAATGGAAAGATTGGGCGCCCATTGTTGGCGCGATCAGAATTCTGCTTCAACGCTGACCCTTCGCATCCTCGCAAATGGCTATATGACGCGGCCGTCGCGGGTGCCGGGCCGGTCTTCGATATTGGCGTGCACTGCATCGACTCCTTGCGATTCATTCTGCAGGACGAAGTGATGAGGGTGAGCGCCAGCGCCGCCGGTGATGAGCGTTCCGGAGATGTGGAATCGACGGCCGCGCTCACCCTGGAATTTTCACGCGGAACGCTGGGGGCAGTGCTGGTTTCCTATCGCGCCGAATACCGCACACCCATGGAAATCGTTGGCACCAGCGGCGTGATTCGCGCCGACAATGCCTTCACCGTGGAACATCCGGTCGAGATCGAACTCTGGCGGAACGAGAGCGTCGCCGAAAGCCGGACGCTTTCAAATAATCTTGCCTACGCTTTGCAGGTGGATGCATTCGCCGACGCGCTCCAGGGGAAATCAAAATTTCCGATACCGGGGGAAGAGGGCTGGCAGAACCAGGAGATTCTGGACGCAGCTTTGCGAAGCATTGCTAGCGGAAGGGCGGAAGTTGTGCCCCAGGTCCTGAGATAATGCCACTTCCCTTTCAGTTCAACCCGCCGCGATGAGCTAGACTCGAATCATTGTATGCGAGACAAGTCGCGACGAAGGTGTTGCACTGAGCTACTTGGGGGTGGGACTTGAAACTGCGGGCGGGTTGCCGGGTGCGACGCGAGGACTCGCTGGTGGAATTCCTCTGGCGGCCACGATGGCCCAATGCCAATCGCGGGACACCGCAAAGCTTGCGCCCAGGCTCGCGCTGAAGGTTGCGAGAGAGTCCGGCGCTCCGCTGCCTTTTAAGTGGTATAGCACGGTCATATCGGGCAGCTTACCGGCGGCGTCGCCCGAGTCCGCTAATTTTGCCGGGTGCAACCCCGGCCCGCCGGGCGATTCAAGCACGGTGATTCCGACCACGATTTCTTTCAGCTCCCAGGCGCTCCCGTTATGCACGGAAACCTGTAATTGGCCGTCCTGAATGATTGCCGGACCCTGCAATTTCAGAAGCTCATCCTGGGGAAGGTCGCTGGCAATATAAATCCCGGAATTTAGGTCGCCGGCTTTGGCATTGTTCGCTTTCGCGTCGCTCACTGTCGCGTCAAAGGAAAGGCTGCAGGCGCCGTCTGGAGACGTCATGTGAAACGTCCGTCCAGTAGTGTCGATGGAAAAGACCGGCTGCTTATTCAGCCGGGCGCTTTCGGCTTTCTCCATCATGGGGCCGAGATTATCGTTATCAATAACTTTCTTTTCTTCCAGTACTGGTTTTGATTTTCTGACGGCGCGGGCCAGGTCACCCAGCGGCACATCGCCCTCCTGCTCCTGGGCCAGAACCATCCCAGAGGCGCAGAGGAACGAGGAGCAGAGCACTAATCCGGCGCGGAAGATGTGGGCAATGCGGAGCATCAGTGACTCGTTGGCAGAGACTCATGCGTGCCTCTGCTACATGAACTCGACTACCTGATTTTAAGTGCGGAAGAGAGTTGGTAATAGTTACGAGCGGGCACCGGAGTAACAGGACTTCAGTCTAAAAAATTGGGCGCGCCAGACTAATGCGGCGAGGACAACGGAGACCCCAGTCCGCCTTTCGGTAATTACAGCAGGCCAGAGGTGCGAAAGCGGGAAACCGGATCGGCCAAGTCCAGGGCCTGGCGCTTGAAGAACAAGCGGGCCACCGCGAATCCCAGTGCGACATAGCAAACGTGAACGAATTTCATAATTCCCCCAATCAGACAAATATTGCCGGCCATGGGGGAGCCAACTGTCGCTACCTTAACCGTGAATACCCGGAAGGTCAATGAACCAAAGGTGCTATTTGAGCGCACAAAAGTAACCCGCGGTGATGCTAGAGAGGCTGTGCCAGCGGCTGAGGCGGCGAGATGCGGGCCGGCCTCCAACTTGACTTCGGGATCTGCCTCCACCAGAATTTCAAGTTGATCATTGCTTAGCAGCAGCATCGCCTTCTTTCGGCCCGGCTTCTTCTCTTGAGGTTTTCGATGACTTTTCGGAATTTGATGGGTTGGTTTGTCTGTCTGACGATAGCCGCGTGCGCGGCGGCGCAAATTCCTTCTCAGCCCGCGATTTGGGCGTCTAAGCCGGATGTTTCCGGCTTCGAAACCATCGTGAACGAGCGCCTCTCGACCGGGCAAAAAGCCATCGATCAGATCACCGCGGCCAAAGGCAGGCGAACAATTGAGAACACCCTCGCACCTTTTGATGACGCCGTGCGTCAGATCAACACGGCGGTGTATCTGGCGTCGCTGATGGAGCAAGTGCATCCTGAGGCCGCATTCCGCGATCACGCGACGGCGATGGTTCGAAAAGCCAGCGCGGTGCAGACGGGGCTATCGCTGAATCACGATTTGTACAAGGCGTTGGAAAGCCTGGACGTCTCCAAGTCCAACCCGGTCACCCGCTACTACCTCAAGCGGCAACTGCTGGAGTTCCGGCTGGCGGGCGTGGACAAAGACGACGCTCAGCGCGCTCAGCTGAAAAAGCTGAACGATGAGCTGACGGACGAGCAGTCCATGTATAACCGCAATATCTCTGACGATCAGAAGAAAGTTGAAGTCACCGACCCTAAGGAACTCGAAGGCCTTCCGCAGGACTATATTGACCGGCACAAGCCGGCCCCGGACGGCAAGATTTACATCAGCACCAATTATCCCGATGCGCTTCCCGCGCTGAAGTTCAGCCGGAGCGACGAGCTTCGCCGCCGCCTTTGGATAGCTTTTCAGACGCGGGCATATCCGAAGAATAAAGATCTGCTGGAAAAGATGATGAGGACGCGGTACGAGATCGCGACCCTTTTAGGCTATTCCTCATGGGCAGACTACAATGCCGCCGACAAGATGATCAGGATGGGGGAAAATATAGGCGATTTCATCCAGAAAGTGGATGCCGCGGCGCACCCGATTGCGCAGCGGGAGCTGGCAATGCAGCTTTCCGAAAAACAGAAGAGCGACCCGGCAGCGAAACAAATTGAGGACTATGAAGTCGGCTATCTCAATGAACTGGTGCGCCGCGCACAATTCGACTTCGATTCGCAGGCGGTGCGGCCATATTTGCCGTTTAACGAAGTGCGAAAGGGAATTTTTAACACCGCTGCAACGCTGTTTCACGTGACCTTCCGTCAGGAGGAAAACGTGCCGGCATGGGACCCGAGCGTAGAAACCTGGGATGTGATCGACAGCGGAAAGACCGTGGGCCGGTTTTATCTGGACATGCACCCGCGGCCCGGGAAGTTTAGTCATGCCGCGATGGCGCCCGTGCTGGATGGAATTCGCGGCAAGCAGTTGCCGGAGGCGATTCTGGTTTGCAATTTTCCCAATCCCACCGCCGATGATCCGGGACTGATGGAGTACGGGGACACCGTTACTTTCTTCCATGAATTCGGTCATCTGATGCACTGGATCCTGGGGGGGCAGCAGCAATGGGCGGGAATCAGCGGCATTACCATGGAAGGAGATTTTGTCGAGGCGCCTTCGCAGATGCTGGAAGAATGGATGCGCAGCCCGCAGGTGCTGGCTTCGTTCGCCCGCCACTACAAGACGGGCGAGCCTATTCCGGCCGAACTGGTCGCCCGCATGAACCGGGCCTCTGCTTTTGGGCGCGGCACCTGGGCCAGCCAGCAGGATGCCTACACGGCGATTTCGTACGGGATTTATAAAGACAAGCCCGAGAAGGTGAATGTGGATGACGTGACCTTCTCGGCCATAAAAAAATATACGCCCTTCACGCCCCTGCCCGGCACGCACATCTACGCGTCGTTCGGGCATCTGGCGGGATATTCGTCCGCGTACTATACGTATCTGTGGGACAAAGTGATTGCGGAAGATTTCTTCAGCCAGTTTGACCATAGCAATCTGCTGGCGGGCGAAGCTCCCATGCGCTATCGCCGCGCCGTGCTTGAGCCCGGCGGCTCGGTTTCGGCAAATGACCTGGTGAAAAATTTTTTGGGGCGTGAGCAAAACATGAGTGCATTTCAGAAATGGATGGGAGAAGAGTTCGAGACCGGGCCGGCGCAGCAGCCCGCAGCAAAATAACGGTTCAGTTACAACCGTGGCAACCACCGCCATATCGCTCCCACGCCTGGCGCGGCGAAATCCGCTGGCGGCAATCGGCTTGGTGTTTGTCGTCTTCTTCACCCTTTGTGCAATCCTCGCGCCGTGGATTGCCCCCCAAGATCCAGCCCGCATCAACCTGGCGACGCGCCTGGCCCCGCCCTCGCTGACGCAGATCTGCGGATCGGACGAGCTGGGCCGCGATACTTTCTCTCGCCTGATTTACGGCTCACGAATCTCAATGGCGGTGGGGAGCTGCGTGGTGGCCGCTTCGCTGGGCATCGGACTGATCATCGGTTCGATTGCGGGATACTACGGCGGCCGCATAGACCGGTTCGTGAATGTCATTCTGATGAATGCCTTTTTGTCGTTCCCCGGAATCCTGATTGCGATTGCGTTCGTGGCTTTTCGCGGACCGGGAACCTTCAACCTGGTATTTGCGCTGTCCCTGGGTGGATGGGTGGGCTATGCGCGCCTGGTACGGGCGCAGGTGCTGGCCGCCAGAGAGAAGGAATATATAGAAGCCGCGCGGGCACTGGGAGCGACCGATCTGCGGATTCTCGGACGGCATATTCTTCCCAACATCATTCAGCCGGTTATTGTGCAGGCGGCGATCGGGATGGCGGGCGCCATCCTGGCCGAAGCCACAATGAGTTTTCTGGGCCTGGGCGTGCCGCCGCCGACCGCCTCCTGGGGAACCATGCTGAACGACGGCCGCGCGCACCTGTTCGACGCTCCGCACCTGGTGATCTTTCCCGCGCTCACGGTCATGATGGCCGTGCTCTCGTTTAATTTTATTGGCGACGCGTTGCGCGATCTGCTTGATCCGCGCTCCCGCATCGAGGCTGGACTGTAGGATTTTTTAGGCAGTCAGGTCTTCGAAGTCGAACTCCAGCGCGTCTGAGAGCTCGCGGTTGAGGGAATCGTCCTGCATTTCGCGATACTCGCAAATGTGGACGCCGCGCTGATCAATGGCAACGTAGGTGGAGCAATCCTGGGTCCAGCTGCCGGCGTTGTAGTAGTCAACTCCGTCCCGATTCAGGCTCAACGCTTCGTGGGTATGGCCGCAGAAGACGCGCTGCGCATTCCGGGTTCGCGCGTGCGCCACCGCGCCCACGGCAACCTGGCTGGAGAGGCGCAGCCACGCGGTATCGAAACGTTCAAGGAAGCTGACCATCCGCCTCCTGCCGAACGCAATTTTTTGCAGTCCAAGATGCAAAGCCGACAGGAAGCTGCTGAGCACGCGGTTGTGAGTAACGAAGCGGTGAATTGATGTCCATGGACAGCCAGGTGGCGCGCGCCGCAATATTCCCAGGCGTACGCCTGATAGACGCGAATGCCGACCAGGTGCGACATCACCTGCGAAAGACCGTGGTCGTGGTTCCCTTCCACCCATATGACTTCGATTTCACGCTTGGGATTCGAAAGTTTCCGAATGTAACCGAGAAATTGCCAATGTTCTTTCTTCAAACGGCGGAAGTTCAGGTCGGAAAAAATGTCGCCCAACAGGATCAGCCGGTTGAAGGACGCAGACTTCAGCATTTGCAAGGCAGCGGACGCACGGCTCAATTCGGAGCCCAAATGCAGATCCGAAAGAATGATGGTGTCAGCGACAATCATCACGCATAACTCGATTGCATGCGGGCAGCGAACGCCGCCCAGGCCGCTTTTTCTACAAGCGCCACGGAGCTGACGGCGAATCCCCGTACGGTCGGGGTTGAATTGCGCCGTTTTACGATCTCATCCAGAAATGCCGGAATTTCGAAGAGCGCGTGATTGGAATAGGCGTGGGCGTTCTTCCGCAGCTCCGCGAACATAGCCGGATCGAGCAGTCGCTCTACCCCCTGGCTCACCTGGCGGAAGCTTTTGAGTACGATGCCCAAGCGCTGTTCAGCAATCCATTGGGCGTTGTAACGCTCCTGCGGGAGCGTGCCGCCATTGCATTCGACCATTACCGGCAGGTTGAACTGCAGCGCCTCGCTGATGCTGCCTGGGCCGGGCTTTCCGATGAAGAAATCCGAAAGAGCCATATACTCGTGTACGTTTTGGGTGAAGCCTTCGACCAAGATGGGGATCCGCCTCTGCAGCGATTTGATCGCGGTCTGCAGCTTGCGATTTTTCCCGCAAAGCAGGATGAGTTGCAGATCGCTGGGGCCTTGGTCCAGACGTTTGACGATATCCAGCATGGCGCTCGAACCGTGGCCGCCGAACATGACCAGTCCGGTGGGGAGAAAGGGATTGAGCCCCAGGCGCTCGCGTTCCTGTGCCCGGCGGATGAAAGTTTTCTGATAAAACTTCGGCTTCATCGCCATGCCTGACGCCCGGAAGACGTGGTCGCGGTCATGACCGAGGTCGAAGGCCTGCTGCTCGGCGCGCTCACTTCCGCAAATGAGGTACTGCGACTCACGCTCCATCCAGAAGTGGGGAGGATAATCGGCGAGATCGGTCAGGAGCGTCACAAATGCCGTCCGCGGAGCAGTCTTGCACAAGCTTTCGGCCAGCGCGCGATTAAAATGCGGGATGACCGACAGGACCACATCCGCAGGATATTGCTCCCAGTGTTTGCGCAGAGTATTTACTATCGGGCGATGATAGATGCGCACCGCTGCCTGCAGTAGCGGAAGCAGCCGCGCTGTGATCCTGGTCCAGCCCTGGCTCAAAATAAGATTGTAAGCATCCTGGATGCGAATGCCGGTGGCCCGCCGCAGCAGATCAAGTTTGTCGAGTTCTTCCTGAAGATTGAGAAGCTGCACCCGCCAGGGCTGCCGCTGGGTTTCGAGCACGCACTGAAGAGCTTCGGCAGCGCTGCGATGACCGCCGCCTGCGTCAAAAAATACGATTGTGAGTTTTCGCTCCATCGCCCACCTCGTTTCAGACCGCCCCGTTTTCGAAAGCTCTCGACCGGTCAAGCAGCGTTCCAGCTCCAATTCTGCATGTGGATCGCTTACAAGATGATGAACCGGGGGTGAATTGTTGGTGAATGCAGTTGCCCCCGGGGACTTTCATCATCTGTTCACGTGCGCTTAACCCCATTTTCAGCCGTGTGCAGATAGGCTCGTGGGCTCAAGGAGGAATTACCCAGTGACTTCTCGTCGTCTGCTTCCCTTGCTTATAGCTGCGATTGTGTTCTTCAGCTACGCTGCTCAGGCCGATTCGGACCGCAACATTAAACATGTTCTGCTGATCAGCGTGGATGGGTTGCATGCTCTCGACATGGCGAATTACGCCACGGCCCACCCCAACTCGGCCTTGGCCGAATTGTCGCGCCATGGCGTCACCTATTCCAACGCCCGCACGCCATCGCTTACGGATTCCTTCCCGGGTCTAATCGCTCTGGTTACTGGCGGCTCACCCATCACCAGCGGCCTGTTCTACGACGTGAGCTACGACCGCGCCATTTTCGATCCGGCGAACACGAATTGCTGGGGCGAGCCTGGCAATACGATGGTGTTCGATGAAAGCATTGACCTTTACAATGCGCAGGCCGTGTCGCTGAATGTGATTGATCCCACGAAGCTGCCGCGGCATCTGGAGCACGGCGCGTGTGTTCCCCTGTGGCCGCACAACGCCATCCGAACGAATACGATTTTCGAAGTGGTCAAAGCCGCAGGTGGACACACTGCGCGGGCGGACAAGCATCCCGCCTATGAGTGGGTGAACGGGCCGTCGGGTAAAGGCGTCGACGATCTGTACACGCCGGAAATTACCAATGTGGGGGGATCGGATGCGACCGTCAGCGTAGTTTGCACGGTCGAGAATGACTACAAGAAGGTGCGTGCCATTCTGAACCAGATCCGCGGCCTTAAACACGATGGAACCCCAGGAGTTGGTGTTCCAGCGGTTTTCGGCATGAACTTTCAAGCGGTGAGCGTCGGCCAAAAGCTGGCCAAGGACAACTTTGACGGCAGTTGCACCGGCGACATGGGTCCCCTGAACGGGCAGCCGGGCGGCTACCTCGATGGCGCCGGAACTCCGACGGCGGTTCTGAATTACGGGCTGGAAAGGACCGATCAGGCTTTGACTCGCATGATCGAGGCTCTGAAGGATCAGGGCATTTACGAATCGACCTTGTTTATCGTTAGCGCCAAGCACGGCCAGTCGCCGATCAATCCCGTCAAGGTCAACAAGCCGGGTCACTTTGCGGATCTGGTGGCGACATTGCCGGACGCTGGAATCAATGCCGGGGCGATCGCCATTGCTAACGCGGCAGCTTGCAGCACCGGGTCCTGCGGTTTAGTGCAAGATGACGACATCGCGCTGATCTGGTTGCAGGACCAGAGACGGCGGCCGTGGCCGCCTACCTGAACGCCAATGCCAACGCTTTGTTCATCGAGGAAGTGCTGGCAGGAAACGCGCTGAAGCTGAAGTTCAAGTCGTCCACCAGCGACAGCCGCACCCCGGACATTCTTGTCCAGCCCATCTACGGCACCATCTATACCGCGTCGAAAAAGAAGAATGCTGAGCACGGCGGATTCAGCTTCGGCGATACCAATGTGGGACTGATTGTCTCCAACCCAAAGTTGAAAGCCAGCACGCTAAAGACGCCAGTGGCTACCTCGCAGGTTGCGGTTACCATTCTCAAGTCCCTTGGGGTGGATCCCAGCGCGCTGAAGTCGGTGCAGGTGGAGAAAACCGAGGAGCTGCCGGGGCTACCTTTCTAGGACTGGGAATGCAGATGATAAAACAAAGGCCTCCGGGGTCCCCTTGGCTTTCTAGAAAATGATAAGGACGGGCCGCTGCCCGTCCTTAATTTATCCAATTACGTTTTATCTATTTACGCAATCCGCGTGCACACGGCTTTGGTTTGCGTGTAATTGTTCAGCACCTCGTGTCCCATCTCGCGTCCCCAGCCTGATTGCTTGTAACCGCCGAAGGGCAGAGCAGCGTCGAAGATGTTGTAGCAGTTGATCCAGACGGTTCCGGCGCGGAGGTGCTCGGCCATGCGGTGAGCTTTGCCAATGTCTCTTGTCCAGACACCAGCCGCCAGACCGTAAACGTTGTCATTGGCGATGGGAACCACTTCTTCCACATCGCTGAAGGGCATAGCGGTCACAACCGGGCCGAAGATTTCCTCCTGCACGACCTTCATGTCGGCCTTGGTATTTACCAGTACGGTAGGCTCGACGAAATAGCCTTTGTCGCCGGATTTGTGCCCTCCGGCCGCGGCTTTTGCGCCCTGCGCCAATCCGGACTCAAGGAAGCCGCAGACTCGATTCATCTGTTCTTCCGAAACCAGCGGACCCATATCGGTCGCCGGATCGAGTCCGGGGCCAAGTTTTATCTTTTTGGCGTGGGCCGAGATGCTATCTACGACTTTGTCGAAGACTGGCTTTTCGACATAGAGCCGCGATCCGGCGGTGCAGCACTGGCCGTGATTAAAGAAGATGGCGTTGGCGGCGCCGGTGGCGGCAGTCTCCAGATCGGCATCTTTGAAGATAACGTTGGGCGACTTCCCTCCCAGTTCGAGAGAGACGCGCTTCAAGTTTCCGGTAGCGGCGTGCACAATCATCTTGCCGACTTCGGTTGAGCCGGTGAAGGCAATCTTGTCCACATCCATGTGCGCTGCCAACGCTGCGCCCGCAGTTTCACCGTAGCCGGGGACAACGTTCACAACTCCTTCAGGGAATCCCGCTTCGGTGATCAACTCGCCGAGCCGGAGCGCCGAAAGCGGTGTCTGCTCCGCCGGCTTCAATACCACCGTGCATCCCGTGGCCAGCGCCGGCCCTAACTTCCATGCGGCCATCAATAACGGGAAATTCCACGGAATGATTTGTCCTACCACTCCAATTGGCTCCCGCAGGGTATAGCTGAGATACCTGGCGCCGGGCGTGTAGGGGACCGACAGCGGAATCGTGTTGCCTTCGATTTTGGTGGCCCATCCCGCCATGTAGCGAAACAGATCCACGGCCAGGGGCACATCCGCCGCACGCGCGATAGTAAGTGGCTTGCCGTTGTCGAGCGACTCGAGGTAGGCAAATTCCTCAAGATGGGCTTCGAGCAGGTCCGCCAGCTTCCAGATCAAGCGGCCACGCTCGGAGGCTGTCATCCTGCGCCAGGGACCGGTGTCAAAGGCTTTGCGGGCCGCTTTCACGGCCAGATTGATGTCCTCGTGATCGCCTTCCGCAACTCGCGCCAGAACTTCGCCGGTGGAAGGATCGTAGCTGGGAAAAGTCTTGCCGGAAACGGCATCTACCCAACTCCCATTGATAAGCATCTTGCGCGGCTGGGCGATGTAACTGGCCACGCGCGGATCAATTTGGATTGCCGAAACTGTGGTGCCCATAAGAACCTCCTGTGATTCAGGGCTGAAAGGAAAACTACTCACATGCATGAGTGGAAATGCGGTTCCATGCTAGTCCTCGCAGTTGGAGAAAGCAATCGCCTGGACTCGTCCAGTAGATGGGTGACACTTTCATTCCTTTCGTTGAGATGAGAGTTGCTGGAGAAATCGAAAGGGCGTGAGGTAGGCCAGCGCCTGGTGGGGGCGGACGGTGTTGTAGGTGCGCTCCCAGGCGCGCAGCTCGCGGTTCAACTTTTTCAGCTCCAGCGAGTTGGGCCTGACCTGATAAAACTCTTCCGTGTGGTTACGGTTAGCGCGCTCGACCGCGCCATTGAGTTTGGGGGAGTGGGGCGGCAGCACGAACAGATGCAAACCACGCTGCTGACAGGCCTGCTCGAACTCGGCCGCAAACTCCGAACCGCCGTCGACCTGCAGGGCGCGGATGGGATCGCGGGCAGTGAACTGCTTGAACGCCATTCCCGGCACCGGCCGCACATCCATGGTGTCGACCTCGACCAGATCGCCCGGTGCGGACACCGCGTACTGCTTGGGCTTGCGCACCGCGTAGGGCCGAACCCGCAGCGCCCGCCGGGATCCTTTCCCCCCCGTGCGCGGTGCTTCCCCCAGCCGCCCTCGCTGTTTCAGGTGGGTGAGAATCCGGCACACCATCGAAGTAGAAAGTCGTAGATTCTGGTTTCGCAGCTGCCGCAAGATCTCGAACCGGCGACAGCTCAGGGCCACATTCTTGGTCTCGCGATAGAAATCCATCCAGGACAGCCGTACCCGCGCCTCCCGGCTTAACTCCACGCCAACCGCTTTCAGGCCAGCCGATCCAGACGGCTTACCGTACTTAGCTTGCATCCTGACACTGTAGTTCAAGTGTCACTAATCATTCTGAACGAGGACATCGCCATGCCCAAGGGCGAAATAATGTTATCTGCGGCAAACTTCTCTCCCGGCTGCGGAGTGATGCCGTATGTGATTGTCCTGCAAGCAAATCGAGTGCTTGACAAAACATTACATATTGCAATATACATATTGCGATAAGAAATATGACTTTGGCCGAGAAAATTCGTTACCTGCGGGAGGTGGAAGGCTCGTTGCGCGGCCTGAACCGGCCTATGACCCAGCTCGAACTGGCGCATGCCATTAAGAAAGACCAGGGCAAGAGCCTGAGTCAGGGCTACATCTCGCAGATCGAAGGCGGCTCGCGGAGGCACATGACGCAGGCGTCGCGCTCGCTGCTGGCAAAATTCTTCAAAGTGCATCCCGGCTTTCTGGTGGACGATCCCGAGGGATATCACACCGAGCTGACCTCGGACCTGCGGACCATTGAAGGCAAACTTGACGTGTGGCTGTTGCAGGGTTCGGAGCAGTTCGCGGGGGACCGGGAAGTAAGCGAAGTGTTGATCAAGGCGGCGCGGGAGAAAGAGACGCGCAAGTGTTTTCTTCTGCTGGGGGCGATTCTTGACACTCCCGGGCTGGCCGACCGGTTGCTCGAAGCCTTGCACCCAAGTTTCCCTCACGCAAAAAAAGGAGGCCGACTGTGACCTGGGCGGATTTCTATCTGGTCTGTTTTGTGGTGGGATTTTTTTTAAGTCTGGTGATGTTCCTGGCGGGCGGCCTGCATCTGCACTTCCCCTATTTTCACGTGCATTTTCCGGGAACTGGAACTCACGCCGCCACCGGACACGCCGGCAGCGGCGGTTGGGTCAACCACGGACACTCGCCATTCAGCCTGTTCACGCTCACAGCTTTTCTCGCGTGGTTTGGGGGCACGGGATACCTGTTGAGCCGCCACTCCGCGATGTGGTTCTGGGCCGCCATGGGCATCTCCCTGTTGAGCGGCACTGGCGGCGCGGCGATCATCTACCTGTTCCTCACCCGCGTTCTCAGTTCCCCGGATGAACATCTGGACCCGGCCGATTTCGAGATGGTGGGTGTACTGGGCAGGCTCTCTATCCCCATTCGTGACGGAGGCACGGGGGAGCTCATCTACTCCCAGGCCGGAACCCGGCGCGTCTGCGGCGCACGGGCGGAGGATGGCTCGGCGATCCTCAAAGGAACGGAAGTTGTAGTGACGCGCCAGGAACGCGGCATCGCCTACGTGCGCCGCTGGGCTGAGCTTGCGGGAGAAGATGTCGATCTCGAAGCAACCGAAAACGGTCCGGGTGCAAAAGAAGAAAGGCCGCAATGACTACCGGGAAGATTCTCGAGTTACCCGGGAACTGGAATGTGCCAGTTGGACGTTTTGATCTTTGAAGCTGGAGAGGAGAAAGTATGTTCTTAAATCTGCCAATTGAGAGTTGGGTATTTATTGGGCTGGGGATCCTGGTGCTCATCCTGCTCATGAGCTGGCTGGCCAGCTTATACAGAAAGGCTGGACCGCATGAGGCCCTGGTGGTGTATGGCTTTCGCGGGAAGCGCGTGATTACCGGTCACGGAACCATCGTGATGCCCATGATCGAGAACTGTCATGACCTTTCGCTGGAGCTGATGTCGTTCGATGTAGCACCGCAGCAGGATCTTTATACGAAACAGGGCGTCGCGGTCACGGTTGAGGCAGTCGCGCAAATCAAGGTCAAGTCGGACACCGAGTCCATCTGGACCGCGGCCGAGCAGTTTCTCACCAAGAGCGATCAGGAGCGCGAAGGCCTAATCAAGCTGGTGATGGAAGGCCATCTGCGCGGGATTATCGGGCAGTTGACGGTGGAAGAGATAGTGAAGCAGCCGGAGATGGTCGGCGACCGCATGCGCTCTACTTGCGCCGACGACATGAATAAGATGGGCCTGGAAGTCATTTCGTTCACCATCAAAGAAGTCCGCGATAAGAACGAGTACATCATCAATATGGGCCGGCCCGACATCGCCCGCATCAAGCGCGATGCCGACGTGGCTACTGCCGAAGCCGACCGTGACACTGCAATCCGCCGAGCTCTGGCGACGCGGGAGGCGGCAGTCGCTAAGGCCCAGGCCGATCAGGAGCGCGTGCTCGCGGAAACGTTATCGCTGGCAAAACAGGCGGAGTCACAGCGTGATCTGGAAGTGAAGCGTGCGCAGTACGTGGAAGTCACCAAGCGCCAGCAGGCGCAGGCCGATAAGGCCTATGACATTCAGACCAACATCATGCAGCAGCAGGTCATCGCCGAGCAGGTGAAGGTGCAGCAGATCGAGAAAGAGCAGCAGGTCAAAGTGCAGGAAGCGGAGATCAATCGGCGCGAGAAAGAGCTAATCGCGACGGTGCTGAAAGGGGCCGAAATCGAACGGCAGCGGATCGAGACATTGGCGGCCGCCGAAAAGCAACGCCTGATCGCCGAAGCCGAAGGGCACGCATCTTCAATTCGCGCTCAGGGTGAGGCGGAGGCGGAGATCATCTTCAAAAAAGGTGACGCCGAAGCCCGCGCCATGAATGTAAAGGCCGAGGCTTACCAGGAATACAACCAAGCCGCGGTGATCGACAAGCTATTCACTGGCATGCCGGAGATCGTCAAAGCCATGGCCGCCCCGCTGGCCAATGTAGACAAGATCACGATTATCTCCACCGGAAACGGCGATGCTACGGGGATGAATAAGATCACCGGCGACCTGACCAAGATGGCAGCCCAGGTTCCGGCGCTGTTTGAAACTCTCTCGGGAATGAGCATGAACGAACTGTTCGCGAAGGTCCGCGGGATCGGCGACAAGCAGCCGAAGCCGGAGGCGCTGCCGCCGGGGAATGGGGCGAATGGAAAGTAGCCGTGTGGCTGCGTGGGGCGGACGTTGTGGGGGGCAGGCCGTCCCGGCTGCGCTCAGGCCAGGCTCGTGCCGCGCCTCGGGCGGTGCCCCGGAAGGGTGCGTCCGAGCTACATGGGCCGATGTAATCACCCGCGACGGCGATGTGCGGGGCTACATGAATCAGGAGTAGAAGATGAAAAAACCATCTATGCAAATTGGTTTGGGTGTGGCGCTGGGTGCGGCAATCGGAACCGCCGTATCGATTGCGCTGGGTATGGGAGCCGCGTGGCTCGGCGTCGGTATCGCAATTGGCATTGGAATCGGAGCAGCGATGTCACGCACAAAAGACTCAAACAAACGGAACCAGATCACAGCCGGGAACTAAAGGTTCTAACTGATGGCTGATAGCTGACGGCTGAAAAAGGAGCACACATCATGGCATTACTGGAACGGGTTTCAACTCTCATTCGCGCAAATCTTAACGACCTGGTGGATAAGGCCGAAGATCCCGAGACGATGATCAAGCAGGTGATCCTCGACATGCACAACCAGCTTTTACAGGTGAAAACGCAGGTGGCGATCGCCATCGCCGACCAACACCTGCTGGTAAAACGACAGAAGGAAAATGAGGAAAAAACCGCGGAGTGGATGCGCAAAGCCGAACTCGCGGTCGGAAAGAAAGAGGATGAGCTGGCGCGCGCCGCGCTGCACCGGGTGGAAAGTTATCGCGAAATGGCGGGGAACTTTTCGCAGCAGGTAGCCGACCAGAAAGCGCAGGTGGAAAATCTAAAGACCGCGCTGCGCAAGCTGGAGCAGAAGCTGGCCGAGGCCCAGGCCAAAGCCGATCTGCTGATCGCGCAGCATCGCCGCGCCCGCGCCGTCAGCAAGGCGCACGACGCCGGAAGCGCCCTCGGCAATGGCGCGAAGGGCGCCGCCTTCGACCGCATGAGACACAAGGTTGCACACAATGAAGCCGTCAGCCACGCCAAGTCCGAGCTCAGCGCCGAAGACTTCGAAGACCGCCTGACCGCGATCGAGAAAGACGATCGGATTGAGCAGTTGCTGGCGGAGATGAAGGCAAAGAGAGCGTAGGAAGGGACAAAGAGTGGCAGGTACGCAATGGGTAAGACTGCTGTGAGGATTGCTCTTATGCGCGATGCTGCTCGACAATACAAGCTGTCATCCTGAGCGGAGCGAGTTCATTCGCGTTGCGAATGAACTCGCGCAGTCGAAGGACCTCTGCAACTCCGACGGAATCACCGGCGTGTCGAGGCATTCTCACGACTGCCGGTCTGGCTGCCGAATCGACAATCGGTGGCCAGAATGCCTGGACAGGCTCGTGCCAGTGCAGGCGACCAGCAGGTCCTTCGACTCCGCAAGAAAGTTCGCTCAGATGACAGAGCATACAAACATCGGGACAGTAAGGTCACACAAAGCCAGTACCAGTGTTCGGTCGCAATCTCAACCACAAATCTCATTAGGAGTCCCTCATGCAATCCCGCATCACTGGAACCACAATGCCGGTTTTGGAGTTTGCTCTTGAACCTAACGAGTCCGTCATTTCCGAGGCGGGAGAGCTTTCGTGGATGGGCAGTTGCATCCAGATGACTACGCACACGCAGTTTGCCGGCGGCGGGGGCCTGTTTGGCGTGCTGAAACGAGTGGCTGGCGGCGGCTCGGTCTTCATGACCGAATACCGCGCCCTGGGTGCCGCCGGCGAGGTGGCGTTCGCAACCAAGTTGCCGGGCCACATCGTGCCGGTTGAGGTTTCACCAGGACACGAATACATGATTCATCGTCACGGCTTTCTGTGCGCGACGCCTCAGATTCAGATTTCCGTCGGCTTCCAGCAATCACTAGGTGCAGGCATTTTTGGCGGCAGCGGCTTCCTGTTGCAAAGGCTGAGCGGACAAGGGACGGCGTGGCTTGAACTCTCCGGCGAGCTCGTCGTCCGCGATTTGCAGCCGGGCGAAACCTTGCGCGTTCACCCTGGTCATGTGGGTGCATTTCAATCCAACGTGTCCTTCCAGATCACGACCGTCCCAGGCATCAAGAACATGATTTTCGGCGGCGATGGAATTTTTCTTGCCGCGCTCACCGGGCCAGGAAGAGTCTGGCTGCAGACCCTCCCCATCACTAAGCTGGCCCACGCCATAGATCAATACTTGCCTCGCGAAGCCCGAGAAAGCGTAGAGGGAGGCGTTGTCGGGGGAATTGTGGGTTCAGTTCTAAGAGGAATGAAATAGCTGTCGAAACAAGGGCTCCCTGTGAATAAAATCTTCCACTTCGACTCTTCCTCCGCCCCCTACATAGCCGATGCGGCTGTGCTCTGCTGCTTTGACCAGCGCATCCGGCTGGTGGTGAACAAGTTTCTGCATCGGAAGGGTATTCTGCGGCCGGACATGGTGGTTATCGCTGGCGGCGCCAAGACGTTGGCATCCCCACGCAATGATTTTGAGCGCGACTTTATCCTGGAGCAGGTGCGGATGTCGATTTTGCTGCACCGCACCCAGCGGGTTTTTCTGATGAGCCACTCCGATTGCGCGACCTATGGCGGCTTGGCGGCTTTTGCGGGAGATCGGGAGCGGGAAGCAGACCATCACAAGCAGGAGTTGCAGCGCGCTTGGGAACTGATTCGCTCCAAATTTCCCGAGGTGGACGTGGAATGTTACTTTGTCACCTTCGAAGGGATATTCGCCTTCAAGGCCGGAACGAGGGAACAGGTGACGTAAGCGGTCTTGCTGCCCCGCGGCATGACGGGGTGAATATCAGGTCAGATTACCTCGGTTCCCAGGCCTACTCCGCGCACCGAAGATTTTCCACACATTCAGCTACTTATCTGTTACTCTAGATATGCGTTTGATTAGAGTCGGTCGTTGAGCAGCTTCTTGCAAACCAGCTAGCACTGCCTTTAGTACCTCCGAATCCCTTCCAGCGTAATTAAACTAAAAGGAACACGAATAACAACATGGCAGAACAAGGAACAGTAAAGTGGTTTAACGACGCCAAAGGCTACGGCTTTATCAGCCGTCAGAGTGGCGAAGATGTATTTGTGCACTTCTCGGCTATCCAAGCGGGCGGCTTTAAGAGCCTGCAAGAGGGCCAGGGTGTGGAGTTCGAAGTAACCAAAGGGCCGAAGGGCTGGCAAGCTGAAAACGTCCGACCGCTGTAAAGCGGCTGGAAACGCTCATCTTGAAATTGGCGCGGTCATAAGCCGCGCCAATCTAATCTGAGAAGTGATACACGGAGCCTATCTGACACGTCAAGAATCCAGAGCTGCGTACGCCATTATCCGGCACAACGTCCGGACTTACGTCTCCGCGGGTGTGGTTGAAGTGTTACGAGGGCAGGATAGCGCAGCCGCCGCCATGCGCCGCCTGGAAGAAGGACAAGGTTCAGAGGACCGCAGCACCGGCTGGCGCTATTTCCTGGAAGAGACCCAACTCAAGCCAGGCATGGATCCCGAGCAAGCCACTCAGCAGCGGTGGATGGAGCTTGAAGCTCGCGAATCCAAAGCAATGAATGATTTGAGCTCGCAAGTTCCACGCCGGTAACCCTCCCGCATTTTTCTTCACGCAAATTTTATTTGTAATTTTTCATAAGTGTTTACCGACGTCGTCGACGTTTTAGCGTCGACGCAAATGCAACAGCAGCTCCCCTTCGACTCGCTCAGGGAGAAGGCTCTCGACCCCGCGGAATGATTCGCTTCGCGAATCATTCTGCTGCGCTCAGGATGACGGGTATATGTAGCCGGGTGTTGTGCCGGTATTGTGCGGGGCGTTATCCCGTTAGGCGCTGGCTTTATCGGTCAGCGACGGAGCATCAGCGCTGGCGGCGTCGAGTTCCAATTGCTCTTGACCGCTCAAGGCGCTGACCCTTCCGCGATAAGTCTTCAAATGGGTCGAAGCTTTGTCGAATGCCTCCTGGGCCTTGCCCAGGCTCTTGCCGACGTTTTCGAACTGGTTCTGGAAGTGGTCGAAAGATTTCTGAGCTTTGGCCAGCTCCTGGCGGCTTTTCTCAAAGCGGCTTGCAACCTCATACCACTTATGGACCAGTGAAATGGTCTGCAGAGTCATCAGCAGCGTATTGGGAGAGACGGGAAAAACGTGCTGCTGGTTGAGCCAATCCGCCAGGTCGCGGTTGCGCACGGCTTCCATGTAGAGGGTTTCGCTGGGAAGGTACATCAGCGCGATTTCGGTGGTTCCGTGCTCCGGCTGTATGTAGGCCTTGATGCGCCTGCCTTCCACCTTCATCACGCGCACAAACTCATGACGCGCATCTTCGAGTTGTTCTTCAGTGCTGTTTTCAAAAAATGCCAGCACCTGCTCGCGCGGAAACTTGGCGTCGATGGGCAGGCGGCGATTAGGGAAGCTGATCATGGCGTCCACGCGCCCGCCCCCATTAACGGTGCACTGGAGCTCAAACATGTGCGCGGGGAGAAAATCCGAGAGCAGCCGCTCCAGGCTGGCTTCCCCGAACTGCCCGCGCAGGTGCGGCAGCTTCAATAGATTGTTCAAATCGTTGATGGAATGGCCGAGCGCTCCCACTTCGCGCAGCTGCTCTTCCGCTGCCCGCAGGTGCTGCTGGACTTTTTCAAACTGGGCGAAACCCTCTTTGATATTCTGGTCGAGTTTCAACTGCACCTGCTCGGTTATCGCCATTAGCTTGGCATCCACCCGGTCGCGGATCGCCTCGAGGCTCTCGGCCGTCTGCTGATTCAGACGGTGGAATTCCGCCTTCAAGGCGGTGGTGGTCAGGGCCAGAGAGTTGGTAAGCTCGGCCCGGGTTTCGCCCAGCCGCTCGGCCTGCTCCCGGCGGCCGGCCTTCATCTGTTCTTCCACAGTCCCACGGATTCCGGCAAAGCCGTCACCGAGGCGGTCGGCAAACTGCTGCCGGAGGTCGCCTTTGGTTTGCTCCAGGCGACAGGCCATGTCGGCGGTGGCGGTCGAGAACTGCTGGGTCAGGGCATGCTGCATTCCCTTGGATTGTTCTACAAGCTCTTTGATTACAGAAGCTTGCGAGGGACCCGAACGTTGGTACAACAGCCGCCACAGCAGCAGGGCCAGGGTAGCAACGAGAAGTAGGGCGAGAAGTAATGGGAGAGTGGCCAATCCGTAATATCTCCGGTGTAACGTGCTTAGCTGGATTCTAGAAGCTATTCTTACTCAAGCAAAGCAGTTTCTCCCGGGGGTGATCTGGAACGTAGGTATGAAAAATGTTCTGGCCCCTTATTACGTCGATTTCGCTCCAACTGGCCGCGGGGATGCCTCCGTCCCAGCCTGCCCCGGCGGGGGACACGGCTCCCAAGAGCTCGTGGCAGCAGCTTTCGCCCTATGAGGCGCCTTCTTCCGCAGCCGCTTACGACAGCCGCGCGGAACAGCAGCTTTTGGACCTAGCCAATGCTGACCGATCGCATGCCGGGATCCCACCTTTAAAGCTGGATTTGGGGCTGGCGCGGGCGGCTCGGGCGCATGCGGCGGCGATGGCATCGCAGAACCAGCTGTCGCACCAGTTTTCGGGAGAGCCTCCCCTAAGCCAGCGAATTGCCGCAACCTCAGGCCTGCACCTGGATCGGGCGGGAGAGAATGTAGCAATGGCGGGGAACCCTGACCAAGCCCATCGGGCTTTAATGGCGTCTGCGCAGCACCGTGACAATTTGCTCAGCCCAACCTTCAATGTTGCAGGATTCGGGGTCTTTCGCAGCGGCAACAGGCTGTACGTGGCCCAGGATTTCGGATCCAGCACGCCATCTTATTCGGTACAGCAGGCGCGCGAACTGGTCTCCGCCAGCGTGGAGCAACTGCGGGCGCAGGCAAAAATGCCGCGACTGCAACTGGTGGAGAGCGGCAAGGCGCAATCCAGCGCCTGCGCCATGGCTCATGCCGACTCATTGAACGCAGGCGCGCCGCCGGCGGGAGCCTACATGCTGCGCTACACCAGTATGACGCCCAACGCCCTCCCGTCCAATATCTCTAAGGTGATCGCCCAGCGCGAATTGCGAACCTACTCGGCGGGAACCTGCTACTCGCAAAGTCAGAAATATCCCAATGGCGCGTATTGGGTCGTGCTGGTGTTTTACTGATCTTGTAATTCTCTCGCATCGGCTCCTCGATCTAAATAACTTTCTCTGTGGGTTCTGTGTTCCTCTGTGGTGAAAGTTCGAATTGACCACAAAGGGCACAAAGGATCGCAAAGAGGGCCAGCACAAACGCAGTTCTTAATTCGAGTTCATTGCTCGTATCCGCCGTACCTGCTTAAATGAAACGATGGTCACGGGAAGTCAGGTTCGCCTGGGCACGGCAGGCTGGTCGTACAAGGACTGGGAGGGCGTTTTCTATCCGCCGGGAATGTCGCGGCGAAAACAGCATCCTTTGGAGTTGGTCGCGCGCTGCTTTGACATGGTAGAAATCAACTCTTCGTTTTACGGGCACATCAAACCGGAGATTGCCAAGCTTTGGGCACGAATCGTTTCCGGCGCAAATCCCAACTTTCTGTTCACCGCCAAGCTGCACCGTTCGTTTACCCATTCGCCGCTCGCAGTTACAGAACCGACCTCCGCGGCTTCAATTCGTCCCAATGACGAAGACGAGCGACTGGCGCGTCAGGGACTTGAAGAGCTGGCGGCCACCGGAAAATTCGGAGCTTTGCTGATTCAGTTCCCGGTTTCGTTCAAGAACACGGCCCTGAACCGCGAATATCTCGAAACCTTGCTGCGGCAGTTTATCGAATATCCGCGCGCGGTCGAGGTCCGGCATTCAACCTGGAACAATCTTGAGACCATCGCCTACTTTTCGGAACGAAATGTCAGCTTCGTCAACATTGATCAGCCGCAGATGGGGCGTTCGCTCGAACCCACGACCCACGTTACTTCGGCAATTGGATACGTCCGGCTTCACGGGCGCAACTATGAACAGTGGTTTGAAGCCGAGAACTGCGCCGAGCGCTACAACTATCTCTACAAGTCTGCGGAACTTGTGGGATGGAAGGAGCGGGTCGAGGAAATCGCCGGGAAGACGAAGGTTACGTTTGTGGTAGCCAACAATCATTTTGAAGCCAAGGCGGGAGTGAACGCGTTGCAGCTTAAGTACATGTTGGGCGGGCGTCGCGTGCTGGCGCCAGAGTCGCTGCTGGCAAGGTATCCGGAGCTTAAAGCGATTGCCGACCCGGTGGGAGAAGGGCAGCACGGGGCATCCCTATCGATGCTGGCATGAGACACAGCACCACGTAGGGCGGTACCGGGGCCACGTGAAACCTGGGGCTACATGGACAGGAAAAGTGCTATTGCCGGATTCTGGGATTGGCTATCGAGTACAACAGGTCGGTCAGGAAATTCACTAGCACGTAGGTGATCCCGATCGCGAGGATGCATCCCTGCACGAGGTTGTAGTCGCGATTGCCGATTGCCTGGATCGTCAATCGTCCGATCCCCGGCCAGGAAAAGATCGTCTCGGTAACGATTGCGCCCGCCAGCAAAGCGCCGAACTGAAGTCCCAGCACCGTGATCACGGGCAGCATGGCATTCCGCAGAGCGTGACGATAGACGACGGTCCGCTCCGGAAGTCCCTTGGCGCGGGCGGTGCGGATGTAGTCTTGCCCGAGCTCCTCGAGCATCGAGGTTCGTACCATGCGGGTGAGGATCGCCGCCAGCGAACCTCCCATGGTGATGGCAGGCAGGACCAAATGCGCGGCGCTGCCCGACCCCGACACCGGCAGCACTCCCAATTTAATCGCAAACAGCAGAATCAAGATCGGTCCCAGGGCAAAGTTCGGAAACGAAAGTCCCAACAGGCTGACCACGCTCAGCAGCTTGTCGTCCCATCTTCCCCGCCGCTGCGCGGACCTGACTCCCGCGGGAACGGCGATGAGCACCGCCACCAGCAACGCCGCGATCGTCAATTGCAATGTAAATGGATACCGCTTCGCGATTAGAGTTCCCACGCCCTGGTTAAAGCGCAGCGATGGACCCAGGTCGCCATGCAACACTCCTTTCCAATAGAGCAAATACTGCTCTCGCAGGGGAACATCCAACCCGTAAGCGTGGCGCGCGGCGGAGACGTTCGCCGCAGGCGCGCCTTCGCCGAGCATCTGCACAATGGGATCACCCGGGACAAGGTGGATCAGGAGAAAAACCACCGACACTACCAGCCATAAAACCGGCAGCATGTACAGCGCGCGATGCAATAAATAGCGGAGGGTCCTCACGGAATCAGAGCAGGCGATCCGGGCAACGGACCATAACCGTACGCCTCGGTGCGGTGCCGATATACACCTTACCATTGGCCCCGGCGGGAACCGCAAATTTCACGGCGCAGGCCGACGCATGGTGCAGAACTACCCCGCCAACGGGAATCACCCGCCTGACTGAGCGGCTGCCGGCTGCGCATCTTCGACGCGCACGCGGGCGATGCGATGCGAATCCATTTCCTCGACCATGAACCTTCGTCCGCCGTAGTAGCAGGAATCGCCGGCGGCAGGTATTTTTTGCAGGCGCGAAAGCAAGAATCCGGCGAGAGTCTCGAATCCTGCATCGCGCGGCAGCAACAGGTCATGTTGGGATTCCAGGTCACGCAGGCCGATGGTCCCGTCCAGAATCAGCGACCGGGTTTCTCCCGAGCGCACCGCTGCCGGCAAAACCACATCGAACTCGTCCTCAATCTCGCCCACCAGTTGCTCCAGAATATCTTCGACTGTGATCAATCCTGCGGTCGAGCCAAATTCATCCACCACAATGGCCATGTGCCGCTTGCGTTCGCGGAACTCCTCGAGCAGTTCGGAGAGCGGCTTGGTTTCGGGCACCACGAGAGCGTCGTGCATGATCTGGCTGATCTTCATCTCAGGGACCCGGATTTCGGGGACCCGCATCTCCGGCACTCGCATCTCGGGAACCCGAGAGGATGGGGTGTGCAACGAAGGGGCGGAAAGCCGTGACCGCATCCAGCGCATGACGTCTTTTGAATAAAGCACGCCAATAATGTGCTCGGGGCCGCTCCTGGGGTCGAAGATCGGCACCCGCGAGTGCTGCTCCTCGACCACCTTTTCGACCGCTTCCTGCAACGAGAGATCGCCGGGCAGGGAAAAAATATCCGGACGCGGGACCATCACTTCCCGGGCGGTAATGTTCTCCAGCTCCAGAGCGTGATGGACCATCTCCTCCTGGGCGGGAGCGATCTGGCCGAGTTCGCGGCTGGCGCTGACAATCAATTTCACTTCATCGGGAGAATGGACCGGGCCCTGGGGCATTTTGCGCAGCCTGAAGATCCGGAGAACGTACCCGGCAGCTTTGCCCATCACAAAGATGATGGGGCGGGTGAGGGTCAGGAAAACTTCCATGGGGGCAGCCACCGCGAGCGCCACCTGCTCTGCCCTCTGCAAAGCCAGCGACTTGGGCACCAGCTCGCCGAGAATCACGTGCATGCAGGTGATCAGCCCGAAGGCAATCACGATGGCAATGGTGTGGGCGTAAGCCAACGCATGGGGGAGTCTTTGCAGAAAACTGAAGCTTTCGACGAAATGCGCGACCATGGGCTCGCCGATCCAGCCCAGAGTCAAGCTGACCACGGTAACTCCTAATTGCACGCCATTGACGACTTCATCGAGATTGCGATGGAGCCGCAGGACGATGCGGGCGCCGATGCGGCGCGCTTCGAGGAGCTGCTGGATGCGGGTGTCGCGAATGCTAACCAGGGCGAATTCGGCGGCGGCAAAGAAAGCATTGGCCGCGACCAGGAGCAGGACCAGAAGGGCCCGGAGCAGCACGAAAGCGATCATTTGCAGCTAATTCTAACATTCCAAAGATGCTGCTAATTTTCCGGCTGCCACTCTGGAAGGTACAATAAAAGCGGCCCGGAAGTGGCTGGACGTGAACGTATCCTCCGGATAGCAAGCATGGCGGAAAATTTCCAGCTGTTTGGCTGCTTCCGTTTCCAGCTGCCGGCGGTCTAAACCACCGTACGGCGCGGTGCCCAACCCTGGCGTTTCTGCGACCTCGGGAACAAATCTCCGAGGGCATTCGTACCATTGCTCGACAGCTGGGAAAGAAGCCAGATTTCCTGCAGGAGGCAGATGTGAACGGTAACGTAAACGGACGCAAGAAGCGGCGTAAACGCATCATTGTTATTTCCGCCATCGTACTGGTGCTTATTCTTATCGTCGGGGTAGCGGTTGCCTTCTCCCACGGCAGCTCCAAAATCGATCCCACTAAACTCGCCAAAGTTGAAAAAGGCGATCTGGCAAAGAGCGTGGTCGCCACTGGCAAGGTCGAACCCATCACTAAGGTCGAAGTCAAATCCAAAGCCAGCGGCATCGTGAAAAAGCTGCTGGTGGAATATGGCGACCGGGTGAAGAAGGGACAGCTTCTGGCGCAGCTGGACAAAATCGAAATTGAGGCCGGCGTGGAGGAGTCGCGGGCGGCGCTGCAGGCGGCGCAAGCCAATTGGAAGGGCGCCCAGGCCGATTACGAACGGTCCAAGGTGGATGCCGAGAGTCCCGAGGTACCACTGCTCAAGCGGGCCTACGACCGTGCCATACAGATGGCGAAGGATGGCGTGGTTTCACAATCTGCGCTCGACGACGCGGAAAAGGGCTACAAGCTGGCCATCAACAAACAGAATGTCGCCCGCGCCCAGATGATGGTGCTGCAGGCCAAAATAGCTCAGTCGCAAGCCGAAGTGGCTAAAGACCAGGCAAATCTAAAGCAACTGATGGAGCAGTTGAATTATACGGATATCGTTTCTCCCATTGACGGGATCATTCTTTCCCGCGACGTGGAGATGGGCGATGCCGTCAGCTCTATCCTGGTGCTCGGCTCGAGCGCAACCCTGGTCATGACCATCGGCGATACCAGCGAGGTATATGTGAAGGGCAAAGTGGATGAAAGCGATATTGGCCGGGTTTATCTCCGCCAGCCGGCGCGAATCAAAGTGGAATCGTTCAAGGACAAGACTTTCAATGGAGTGGTCAACAAGATCTCGCCCATGGGGGTGGAGAAGGACAATGTCACTACTTTCGAAGTGCGCGTCTCCATCAACAACCCCGGCGGGGAGCTGAGAGCAGAGATGACGGCGAACGCCGAAATCATCCTGGAAGAGCATAAGAGCGTGCTCCAGGTGCCCGAAGGCGCAATCATTTACGACAAGGACCGCAAGGCGGCGGTGGATGTTCCCGATCCCAAAGGGAAGGATGGACACCGCAAGGTTGCCATCAACATTGGAATTTCGAACGGCGCCAAAACCGAAGTTCTGACTGGGCTGAAGGAAGGCGACCAGGTCATATTGCAGTAGGTGCATGCGGCCCGGGCTTCGCGGGACGCAGGTTCCGTGCCCCGTTGTTTACTGCAAGTCCTGGAATGCGAGTCACTGGAGGAGCCGTGCTCTCTACAAGCAGCCGTATACGGGTATTACTGATGGTAGCCGCGCTCACCTTTTTTACGATCCCGGCGTTGGCCGCGGCCGAGGGCCACTTCGAGCGAACCCTGCAAATCAGCGGGGCGGCCAACGTCCAGCTCGAAACCGGTTCTGGCTCGATTGACGTTCACAGTGGCAGTTCCAATGAAGTCCGCATTGCCGGGCACATCAAAATCAGCGAATGGTTCGGAGGCGACGCGGAAGAAAAGGTGAAAAGACTGGAGAGCAATCCTCCCATCCAGCAGAGCGGCAATGACGTCCGCATCGGTCACATCGACGACCCGGAGCTGAAGCGCAACGTTTCAATCAGCTACGAGGTAGTTGTGCCGCAGGAGACGCGGCTGCATGCGTCTTCGGGCTCGGGAAGCGAAAGTGTTTTCGGGATATCGGGGCCGGTGGAGGCGACGACCGGATCAGGTAGCCTGAAAATTTCGGATATTGGCTCGGGGGTGCGAGCGCATACCGGCTCCGGGAGCATTCAGATTGATGGGCGAAAGGCAGCGTTTACGCGCGCACCGGCAGCGGATCCATTCACGCCAGCGGCGTCGCTGGAGGTTTTGACGGCGAAACCGGAAGTGGCCATCTTACCCTCGAACAAACCTCTCCCGGATCGGTGCGGGCAGAAACCGGATCGGGCGGACTTGACCTTCGCCACGTCCAAGGGTCGCTGCAGGCACAGGCGGGAAGCGGGAACATCAAAGCCGAAGGGGAGGCCACCGGGGGATGGATGGTGCACACCGGTTCGGGCAGCGTGCAGCTCCAGTTGCCCCAGAACGCATCCTTCGATCTCGAAGCGCATACCGGGTCGGGATCCATTAATCTGTCTCATCCTGTGACCGTGCAGGGATCGATTGGGCGAAAAGACGTTCGCGGCAAAGTGGGCGGTGGCGGCGTGCCGGTGGAAGTGCACACGGGATCGGGAAACATTGAAATTGAGTAAGCAATTCCGAAGTTGGCACCGTGACCTCTGTACCTTGACGGGCCGGGCTGGAAGTTTTAGTGTTCGAGTCAGCGCTCATTTTTGACTCTGTGAGGCTGACTTGGCTGACCGCCCGATCGTCACTTTAACCACCGACTTTGGCCTTAACGACCATTTTGTGGGGAACATCAAAGCCGTCGTTCTGAGCATTGCCCCTAACACCCAGATTGTAGACATCTGCCATTCTGTGCAGGCCTTTGACATTCTGGATGGCGCGCTAACACTGGCGCAGACGTATTCTTATTTCCCGTCACGTACGGTGCACCTGGTGGTGGTGGACCCAGGTGTGGGGACCGCCCGACGCCCAATCCTGGCCAGTTCGGAGCGCCAGCATTTCGTCGCGCCTGACAATGGCGTGCTCTCACTCATGTACGCCCGCGAAGAGCGCTTGAGCGTTCGTCACATTACCGCCGAACATTACTTTCTGCAGCCGTTGAGCAACACCTTCCACGGCCGCGACATTTTCGCTCCGGTGGCGGCGTATCTGGCAAAGGGAGTGGAGGCGGAGAAATTCGGGGGGGAGATCGCCGATTTTGTTCGTTTCAATGCTCCCACGCCCAAGGCCACAGATGCGCGTACGATGCGGGGAGTGGTGCTGAAGGTGGACCGGTTTGGAAACCTGATCACCAACTTCACTCCGCAGGACGTCCCCGCGCTGTTTCAGCCAGCGCCGCCGGCATTCCAGATTGTGGTGGGCAAGCGAGAGATTACTGCAATGAAAACAAATTATGCCGAAGGCGCGCCCGGGGAGGTTTTCGGGATCCTGGGCAGCATGGGATATCTGGAGATTGCGGCCAGCCGCGCCGCCGCCGTGCAGTTGGTCGGCTCTGGCAAAGGAACTGAAGTCAGCATTGTGTTGGAAGGGGCAGTTGCTGCCGGCAACGGGCAGTAAGTGATTGGGAAATTTTTAGGATTGTAATTTGATAATTTCGAGCTTACGCATCTTAATTATCAGATTGCTCAGTCAATCCTTTATCCCTGCTTCGAAGAGGGGTGAACGTAGCGCTCCATTTCCCCTGTCCACTTCAGGAATCGCCACAGGTTGCCGCGCTCCCGCCACAGGAACTCCCAGAACTCCAGAAACCCGATCTGCTGCATCTTCACCCCGCAGTAGGTCTCAATGCGCCAGAGCAGATAAGGGCTGCGCCAGGGGGTCAGGCGATGGCCGCGGGTAGCGTTCCACATGAATCGGAGCATGTATCGCATGCATGAAAATGATACAGCAAGGAATTGCGGCAGGGGCCGGGTCGCGGAGGAAGGGTGGAGGACCAGCCGGCCCGCAGCCGGGCTTTCGACCTCGATGCTAAAATCAAATCCTTCCGATGGCAGGCGACTCCCGTCAACAAGCTGAAGACCATTACTATGCCGCACTCGATTTCTTTGCCGAGGGCGAGCACGAGCGCGCCATCGAGGAGTACCGGAAATCTATCGCGGCCGATCCCAGCTTCACTGAAGCCCTGCACGGAATGGCGCGGGCGCTGCAGGATTTGGAGCGCCTGGATGAGGCCATCGAGGTTTCAAATCGAATCGCGGAAATTGATCCCGACGACGTGCTCGCCCATACCAGCCTGTCAGTTTTGTATCAGAAGCAAGGCATGGTCCCCGAGGCGGAAGCCGAGGCGAATAAGGCTAGAGTGCTGGGATGGAAGCAGCAGTTGAAGAAGAGCTAGGTGGCCGTTGGCTGTCGGTCATCGGTCATCGGCCCTTGTCGGCGTTCGCCGACGACGGGTGAACAGCTTGGAGCAGGGTTGGCGAAGCGGGATCGAAGGGCTTTGGCTGACGGCCAACGACCGACGACTCAGGCGAAGGGCGACCGACGAATGACGCACGACCGCCTTTACAAATTGTATTTTTTCATCAAATGTCTAAAGGAGCGGTAGGAAATCTTCAGCACATCGGCGGCTCGCGCCTGTACGCCATTGGACTGCGCCAGCGCTGATTTCAGCAGTGAGCGTTCGATTTCGGCGACATAGTTTTCCATGTCCATGCCTTCGGGCAGGACTGCTCCGGCGGAGATGGAAAGCCCGTCAGCGTTAGCGCCGGCTCCAGCGGCCGCGGCACGGACCCGGGCGCGTTCGACTGGCAGTTCCACATGCAGTTGTTCGCCGGTCTCGAGCGCAACCGCGCGTTCAATCGTGTTTTCCAGCTGGCGGACGTTCCCTGGCCAGTCATAATTCGCCAGCGCGGCAAGTGAGACTGGATCCACCTGGGCAATGTTTTTCCCTGCCGCAGGCCCATACTTTTTGACAAAGTGATTGATGAGCAGGGGCAAATCTTCGCGCCGGTTACGCAGGGGCGGCACGGTTATGGGAATCACATTCAGGCGGTAGTACAAATCTTCGCGGAAGGTGTTCTCGGCCACCTGTTTTTCCAGATCGCGATTGGTAGCCGCAATCACGCGCACGTCAATGGCAATTTCGTCGGTGCCTCCTACGGGCCGCACCGAGCGCTCCTGCAAGACGCGCAGCAGCTTGACCTGCATGGTCAGGTTCATCTCTCCGATTTCGTCGAGGAAGATGCTGCCGCCATCAGCAACTTCAAACAAGCCACGCTTATTATGATTTGCGCCGGTGAATGCGCCTTTCACGTATCCGAAGAGTTCGCTTTCCAGCAGCGTCTCCGGGAAGGCCCCGCAATTGATGGAGACAAAAGCCTCGGCCGCGCGCGGAGAGCACGAATGCAGAGCGCGCGCCACGAGTTCTTTTCCGGTCCCGCTCTCTCCGTAGATAAGAACCGTGCTTTGGGTGGAAGCCACCGTCCGGATCGTGTGCTTGAGCGCATCCATGGTTGTGCTGCCGCCAATAATGTTGTTGAGCGAATTGCGGGTGGCCGCATCGCGCTTCAGCGCGAAGTTCTGACGGCTCAGGTTCATCTTTTCCAGAGAGCGGCGGATCGCAATCTTGATTTCATCCACCAGGCCGGGAGATTTGCGGATGTAGTCGGCGGCACCGCCGGCCTTTACGGCCTCGACGGCGGCCTCGTAATCGTCCACCGCGGTAATAAGGATGACGGCCGAATCGGGTGAGAGCTGGTGGGCGTGTCGCAGTACTTCGATGCCATTGATGTCCGGCATCTTTATGTCGGTCACGATGACGTCGAAGAGGGCGGAGTCCAATTTGCGCTTGGCCGCCTCGCCGCAGTTGACGGTTTCAACCTTGTAGCCTTCGCGCCGCAGGCTGATATCCAGCATTTCGCAGATGGAGCGCTCGTCATCGCAGATCAGGATGTTAGGCATGTGCGCCCTCTCCGATCAGCTTCGAAGCTGTTTCCGGCGGCGAGGATAGTGCAGTACCCTCTTCCGAAAACCTGCGCAAGCGCAGTACGAAAGTGCATCCCTGCCCGGCCTTTGAACGCACCCATACTTTGCCTTCGTGGGCCTGCACAATCTGGTAAATAATGGCCAAGCCGAGTCCGGTGCCCCCCTCAAACTGCGATTGGAAGGGCTCGAAGACCTTCTCCACCATCTGGGGACTCATTCCCGGGCCGGTATCGGAGAAACTGAACTGCCAATCGCTCCCATATTCCTCAATGGCGACGGTCAGGGTGCCGCTTTTCTTCATCGCACGCATGGCGTTTTCGCACAAATTCCAGAAAACCTGTTTCATACGATCGCCATCCGCCAGCGCGAATGCCTTTGAAGGGGCGTAGCGCCGCTCGATTTTTATGGCGATCTGTTGCGACGCCAGGCGATGTTCCAGAAGCGTCAATGTATCTTCCAGCACGGGAATGAGATTGGTAGGAGCGAAGGTATATTTCTTGGTGCGGGAGTACGCCAGGAAGTCGGTGATGATGTCATTGAGCCGCACCGATTCGCGGGTGATGATTTGCAACAGCCGGCGATGTTCTTCACTCAACTGGGAGGCCTCTGACAGCAGGCTGGCAGAACCTGCAATCGAGGTCAGCGGATTGCGGATTTCGTGAGCGATGGCTGCTGCCAGCCGCCCTACGGCGGCGAGCCGGTCTTGCATTCGCACTTCACGTTCCAGCCGCCGGATTTCCGTCAGATCGTCGAGCGCGTACACGTGGCCGACCACTCCCCGCTCCGGCACCGTCAAGGCGGAGACCACCATGCGGAAGGTCTTGCGAAAACTATTGGGCGCGACGAAGCGAATTTCCCAATGGCTGCGATCCGAACCGACATGCGGCAGAGGGTCTTCGAACAGGCCCGCCAGCGCCTGGCCGAGCAGTTCCTTTTCGTTCCGCCCCAGAAGACTCTCGGCGGCGGGGTTCACGAGCGTAACGTGGCCGTCGAGCGAGGTGGTAATGAGCCCATTGCTGGTCGATTGAACAATGTTCTGGTGCAATGCCTGCAGGTTTTCCAGGGCATCGCGGGTATTCTCGAGGCTGGTGTCCGCCTGCCGCAGCTTCTGCGCCAGTAGTCCCGTGAGATAGGCAATGGTGACATACCCGAACAGGTTGACGAAGATAATCGCCTGCAGCGTGCGTATTCCAGGATGCGTGACCGAATATGAGGGTACGATCTCGAAGTAGCAAAGCTCCAGCACACTCCCGTAGAGAATGAAGGCCAGCGCGGCGGTCAGATACGCCCACGCCCGCGGGAGCAGAATGCTGGCCACGATGATGGTCAGTGGATACAGGAAGTTGAGCGAACTGTCCACTCCTCCGGTAACGTACACCAGAGCGCTGACCAGCAGCAGGTCAGAGAGCAGTTGCAGAACCGCCTGGACGCGCGTCTGGCGCCAGAAGCGAAGCAGTAACAGGTGGAGAACCGAGAGCGAATATGCGGCCAGAATGGTTTGAACAAAGATGCGGAGGGGAAATGCCAGCGGCGTAAACTGCGCGATGCCCAGCTCAATGCCCAGCAGGACTGTAAGAATGAGGACGCGGACCTTCACCAGCCAAGCCAGCCACCCCCGGTCCTCGAACATAGATTGCATTTGTCGGCTCGTAAACTCAGAGTTGCAGAGGAACCCCGTCCGGGGTCCCTCGGATGCAGGTTCCTAGCCGGCCAGTTTGGCGATCATGGAGAACAGCGGCATATAGAGTGAGATCACGATGCCTCCGACCAGTACGCCGAGTACGGCAATAATCACCGGCTCTAACATGGCGAGCATGTCTTTGGTGGCGGTATCCACTTCGTCTTCATAGAAGTCGGCGATTTTCTGCAGCATGTTATCCATGGCGCCGGTAGCTTCGCCGACTCCAATCATCTGGGTGACCATGTTCGGAAAGACGCCGGATTCCCGCAAAGGATCGACAATGGTGCGGCCCTCCTCGATGGCCTTCCGCACTTTGAGGAGGGCTGCTTCGAGAACCGCGTTGCCGGAGGTCCGCGCTGTGATGCTGAGGCCTTCGAGAATGGGAACACCGGAGGTGATGAGGGTCCCCAAAGTCCGGGTGAAGCGTGCCACGGCAATCTTGCGGAGGAGAATACCTATCACCGGAAGCTTCAACATAGCGTAATCCATCCAGTAACGCCCACGGGGATCTTTACGGATTTGCTTAAGGCCGAAAACCGCGCCCACGGTGCCGAGAATAAAAAACCACCAAAACTGGCCGACAAACGCGCTCAGGCCCATGACGATGCGGGTTGGTAGTGGCAGCGCCACTCCTAATCCGGCAAACAAGTTAGAAAAAATGGGCACCACCCATTTCAGCAGGGCGCCCACAATCAGAACCGCTAGCGAGATGACCGCGACCGGATAAATCAAGGCTGACTTGACCGCCGATTTGAGTTTCACCGCCTTTTCCACGTAGGTGGCGAGGCGCTGCAGGATGATGTCGAGGATGCCCCCGGTCTCGCCGGCTTCGATCATGTTGGTCGAAAGATCGTCGAAGACCTTGGGGTACAGCCGCATAGCATTCGCCAGGGTGGCCCCGCCTTCGACAGTGCTGCGGACCCCGGTGAGGGTCTTCTGGAAAGTAGCGTTTTCCTGATTGGCCGCAAGGATCTCCAGGCATTGCACGAGGGGCAATCCGGCATCGATCATGACCGAGAACTGCCGGAAGAAAATGGCGATGTCTTTGGTCTTGACCTTGCTCGATCCGAAGGTGGGGAGCGCAAACTCCTTGCCTTTTTCACGGATGGTGGGCGCGCTGATCTGCTCGCGACGCAGCTGCGAGGCCAATACCTGCTTGTTGACTGCCACGCGCTCTCCGGTTATTTTTTGGCCTTCAGTGTTCTTTCCCGAAAATGTAAAAACTGGCATGTTTTCCCTCTCTTTACGACTTAGCTATTTCCTGCCGTAGTGCCGGGGTTGATGGACCTCAGTGCTTGCCAATGGCTGTCCCCTTGGCTGCTCCCGCCTGCCTGCCGGCGAGACTGGCGCCACGATTGATCATCTCCTGTAATTCGTCCTGATTGCTCGAACGCGCCAGCGCTACTTCCAGCGTGATCTGCTTCTGGAAGAACAGGGTCGCCAGCGATTGGTTAAAGGTCTGCATTCCGAATTTTTCCTGGCCGGATTGCATGGACGAATAGATCTGGTGGATTTTGTCCTCGCGGATCAGGTTGCGAACCGCGGGGTTGGGCACCAGGATCTCCATTGCCATTGCCCGGCCTTTGCCGTCGGGCTTGGGCAGCAAGCTTTGACACATGATTCCCTCAAGCACCAGCGACAACTGAGCGCGTATCTGCGGCTGCTGGTGAGCGGGGAAAACGTCGATGATCCGGTTGATGGTGGAAGATGCGGAGTTGGTGTGCAAGGTTCCGAAGGTGAGGTGGCCGGTTTCAGCAATTCTCAATGCCGACTCGATGGTCTCCAGGTCTCGCATTTCGCCAATCAGCACCACGTCCGGATCTTCACGGAGAGCGGCGCGCAAAGCATCGGCAAAGCTTTTGGTATCGGCGTGCAGCTCGCGCTGGTTCACCACGCAGTTCTTGTTCATGTGCACGAACTCTATAGGGTCCTCAATGGTGAGGATGTGATCATGACGCTCGGAGTTGATTTTGTCGATCATGGCCGCCAGAGTCGTGGACTTGCCCGACCCGGTAGGCCCGGTGACCAGGACCAGACCGCGCGGCTTCTCGCACAGTTTAGTGACCACGGCAGGAAGTCCAAGCTGATTGAAAGACTTAATTTCAAATGGGATGACGCGGAATACCGCGGACGTGGCTCCGCGCTGGTTAAAAACATTGGCGCGGAAGCGGGCCAGGCCCTTCAATCCGAAAGAAAAATCCAGCTCCAGATGTTCTTCGAAGCGATGCTTCTGCGAATCAGTCATCACGCTGTAAGCCAGCTGCTTAGTCTCAGCCGGCGTCATCTGCGGCAGGTCCAGCGGCACCAGGTGACCGTGCACACGGACTTGCGGGGGTGAATTGGTGGTGATGTGGAGATCGCTGCCGTTCATCTCCAGCATTCGTTTCAACAGATCACTTAATGAGAGAGCCATAATGGTTTTATCCTTCTTGTGTCTTTTACTTATTCTTTTGCTCCGTCCACCTTTTAGTGAATTGTTTCGCGAGCCACTTCTTCGAGCGTTGTGATTCCTTGCGCCGCCTTGATCAAGCCGCTGCGGCGCAAGGTAATCATCCCCCGCTCGATGGCTTTCTTTTTCAGTTCAACTACTGAGGCGCCTACCAGCACCAGTTCCTTGATTTCTTCATCCACTTCCATAACCTCGTAAAGCCCGGCACGGCCCTTGTATCCAGTGTTGTTGCAGATGCCGCAGCCTTTGCCCTTGTGAATTTTTACTGTCTTGGCTTCGTCCGGGGTGTAGCCCTCTTCAATGAGCGTTTGCACCGGAACTTCCACCGGCTCGGAGCAGTCCTTGCAGATTCTGCGAATCAGGCGCTGTGCACAAATCAGGTGCACAGAGGTTGCGACCAGGAAAGGCTCGATGCCCATATTCATGAGCCGGGTAATGGTCTCGGGCGCGCCATTGGTATGCAGCGTGGAAAGCACCAGGTGGCCGGTAAGCGCGGCCTTGATGGCGATTTCGGCGGTCTCAAAATCTCGAATCTCTCCGACCAGAATGATGTTGGGATCTTGCCGCAGGAAGGCGCGCAGGGAGGCGGCAAAATTCAGCCCGATCTGCTCCTTCATCTGCACCTGGTTCACGCCCTGCAGCTGGAATTCGACCGGGTCTTCGGCGGTCATGATGTTGGTATCGGCGGTGTTAAGGCGGGCAATCGAAGAGTAGAGGGTGTTGGTTTTTCCCGATCCAGTAGGGCCGGTGACCAGCACCATGCCGTAGGGCTTCAGAATAGCTTTCTCGAACTTGACCAGCGACTCGGCCTCGAAGCCCAGCTTGGTCATATCCAACCGCAGGTTTTCCTTGTCCAACAACCGGAGCACGATCTTCTCGCCCCAGAGCGTCGGCAGGGTGCTGACCCGAAAATCGAGTTGCTTCTTTCGCCCGCCGATATTCATCTTCAGCATGATGCGGCCGTCCTGCGGGAGCCGCTTTTCGCTGATGTCCAGCTTGGACATAATTTTCAGTCGGGAGATGATTGCGTCTTTCAGCTTGATGGGGGGCGACATGATGGCCTGCAGCACGCCGTCAATGCGGAATCGCACCCGGAATTCTTTTTCGTAGGGCTCAATGTGAATGTCGCTGGCGCCTCGCTTCACCGCGTCGGTGAGCACCAGGTTCACCAGCTTCACGATGGGGGCCTCGTCCGCCGCCTTTTCCAGGTCGGCTAGTCCGATTTCTTCCTGGTCTGCCTGCAGTTCGACGTCGGTTTCGTCCATTTCGGTCATCGACTGCATGACCTGCTCAAGCTCTTCTTCCTTACTGGTGCCGTAAGCCTTTTCAATTCCTTCCAAGATGGAGCTTTCCGACGCCACCACCGGCTCGATGTTAAAACCGGTCATGAACTTGATGTCGTCCATGGCGAAGACGTTTGTCGGATCAACCATGGCGATGGTGAGCGAGGCGCCCACGCGGCTTAGAGGCAAGATCTGATAGCGCTTGGCGGTTTCGTAAGGAATCAGCTTCACCACCGAAGCGTCAATTTCAAAATAAGAAAGATTAATGGCGGGAACGCCGTACTGGCGGGAAAGAAAATTGGTGACGTCCTCGTCGGTGAGGAAGTTGAGCTTCACCAGGGCGCTGCCGAGGCGACAGTTCGTCTCCTTCTGCACCTTGGTCGCCTGCTGCAACTGCTCGGTGGTGATGATCTTCTCTTTTACGAGAAGGTCGCCCAATCTTTGGGACATATACCCCGTCTCCTGTCCGGTACCGCAGAAACTGACGAGCGTGCACTCTCAGCTGACGCGGAAGTCTGCCATTCCGAGGGAGATAGACCGGCACAATTCGCGTTGACACAAATTGTCACCTCGATTGGGTAACTACAAAAGTAACTTTAGTACTTGTACCCACACCGACGTTTTCGATGAGAGAGAGATGTGGCGAAAGTGCGCGTTTTACGCGTGCTCTCGCCGGTGAGGCTGCTTAAAGGCCATGCACTTCCGGCACCTCGGTCAAATGTCTTACACTGACATTCACTCATGTCGCAGGTGAGTCCGGAAAAGCAGATCGCCGCAATTTACACCGCACTGGCCGACGCCTGGGGACGCCAGCACTGGTGGCCGGCGCATAGCCGCTTTGAGGTGATCGCCGGAGCCTTTCTCACGCAAAACACCAACTGGAGCAACGTGGAAATTGCGTTGCGCAGGTTGCGCGCAGCCGGAATTCTGAACCTGGCGGGAATTCGTGCCGTGCCATTGTCACGGCTGCAACAGTTAATTCGCTCGTCGGGATATTTTCGGCAGAAGGCGCTGCGGCTTAAAACCTTTGTGCAATTTCTGGATGAGAACTACAACGGTTCACTCAGCAGGATGTTCGCTCAGGCAACGGCCGAATTGCGAGAGCAGCTTCTGTCTCTCAATGGCGTCGGGCCAGAGACTGCGGATTCGATCCTCCTCTACGCGGGACAGCACCCGGTGTTCGTAGTGGACGCTTACACCCGAAGGATCGCATCGCGGCACGGCATTCTGCCAGACAACGCGAAGTACGAAGAATTCCGGATATTGTTTGAGAAGGGATTGGCGGCCGCGCCACAACCTGCCAGCGACTGCCTGGCTCCGGGCGGCGGCGCCGCGCACCGGCCTTCACGGATGAGCGTTGCGGCACGGCCTCCGCTGGCGCAAGTCTTTAATGAGATGCATGGACTGCTGGTAGGAGTGGGCAAGAACCACTGCGCCAAATCAGCTCCCAGATGTGATCAATGTCCCCTCCAGCCACTTCTGCCGCAGCCGCAAGCGACCAACAGCGGCTTATAATGGGGCGTCCGCCCGTCCTTAACCTCGATGAATGGCTACTGATGAGAAAATCCGGTCCGGGCCGAACCGCAAGAAACTAATCTTTTTTCTGGCGGCGATCAGTTTGGTACTGTTCGCGATCCTCCTTTCCGAACAATCGTTCGATCTGCCGTTCATAAATCCGGCTAACAACCAGCAGACCGTTTTTCTGGTCACGCTTTCCTTGATCGTATTTTTGCTTTTTGTAGCTCTGACCTTTGTTCTGGGGCGCAACCTCGTCAAGCTCTTTGCAGAGCGCCGCCTCGGGGTGCTGGGATCGAAGTTCCGCACCCGGCTGGTGGTGGGAAGCTTGCTGCTCTCGTTCATCCCAGTCATCGTGATGTTCTGGTTTGCTTATGGATTGATGAACCGCTCCATCGACAAGTGGTTTTCGACACCGGTGGAAGAAGTGCGGCAGGATACCGCATTGATGGCATCGCTGCTCTCCGGCTATGCCGCCGAGAATGCGCGGGCCGAAGCGCTTTCCATCGCGACTGCGCCAGAGACGCAACACGCCTTTGAAGGCCACAGCTTTTCCGCGGTGCTGGACGAATTTCGCATGCATGAGCCGACACTCCAGGGCGGCTTTGCGCTGGCCATTGATGCCGGCAATGTGGAGGCAAGTTTCGGAGCGCCGGCTGCCTGGCCGCTGCTGAAGCCGGTCGTTCCGTTACATCCGTCCGCCCCTGAGCGCCCCTTGCACCTGAACTGGAAGGGCACGGATTACGTTCTGGGCAGCGCTCCGGTGGGGGTTGGCGGAGAAGTTCTGGTGGCGATGCCGTTGCCCAGGAATTTTTCCGAAACTCAGAAACACCTGGAAGTCAGCCAGCGGCGATATCTGGAACTGGCGCGAGAACGACGGACAGTACGGCGGACCTACATGGCATTTCTCTGGCTTCTGACAGGGATGGTGCTGTTCGCTAGCACCTGGCTGGCATTGTTTCTATCGCGGCTGGTCACCCGGCCGGTGGTTGCCCTGGCGGAAGCAACGCAGGAAATATCCAAAGGAAATCTGAACTACCGAGTGGAAGTTCAAGCCGCCGATGAACTCGGCGACCTGGTACGTTCCTTCAACCAGATGGCGGAGGAACTCGGCACCAGCCGCCGGCAAATTGAAGCTTCCAGCGGTGAACTGGGCGCCGCCAACGTGGAACTGGAACAACGCCGCCGCCACATCGAGACAGTTCTCGAGAGCATTCCGACGGGGGTGCTCTCGGTCAACGCGCTTTTGCGCGTCACCCATGTAAACCAGGCATGGTTGCGGATGTTGCGGCCTTCGGAGGAGCCAGGCCAGGTGGCATCGCGGTTGCTGGGCGCATCTTTGCAGGAGCTGTTTCCGGCCGAAGTGTTTCATGACCTTGAGCCGCTGCTGCGCCGGGCCGATCGCATGGGAACCACCACCACGCAGATGGAGTTTGCCGTTCAGAGAGTGGAACTGAATGTGGCCGTCACCGTGGCTACCTTGCAGCATCGGGACCGGCGGCTCGGTTACGTTCTGGTATTTGAGGACCTTTCTGACCTGCTGCGCGCACAGAAGCAGGCAGCCTGGCGGGAGGTGGCGCGGCGAGTGGCGCATGAGATCAAGAATCCTTTGACCCCGATCGCGCTCTCCGCAGAACGAATTCTGCGTCATTTGGGCCGAAGCCAGGCGTCTGTTCCGGCAGCTTCCACGGAAGTGGTGCGCAACTGCGCGGAGGTGATCGGCAATTCGGTCGAAACCGTGCGGTCGCTTGTGAATGAGTTCGCCACGCTGGCGCAATTTCCGGCCTCGCGCCCGGAGCCGGCAGACATCAACGGAATCGTGGGCAGCGCGCTGGCTATGTTCAACGGCCGGCTGGATGGCATCAGAGTACGCACGCGGCTGGCAAACGAGCTGCCGCGGGTACTGGCCGATCCCCAGGCCATCAAGCGCGCGGTCGCCAATCTGGTGGACAATGCGGCTGAGTCTCTGCAAGACGCGGTGCTCAAGGAAATTGAAGTTTCCACCGCGCTGGTGGCCAGCCGCGATGCGATTGAGATCAGCGTTGCCGACAGCGGTAGCGGCATCAGTCAGGAACTGAAGGAGCGATTATTCCTGCCTTATTTTTCCACGAAAAAACGTGGTACCGGGCTGGGGCTGGCGATTGTCAGCCGCATCGTAGAAGACCATCACGGATCAATCCGGGTGGAGGAGAACCGTCCCGTGGGCGCCCGGTTTGTGGTGGAACTGCCCATCGCGTGCAATGGAGCAGTAACTCCCGCTAGCACTCAGCATGCTTAATATTCTCATCGTAGATGACGAGGCAGCGATCCGCGAATCGCTGCTGGGCGTTCTGGAAGACGAGGGTTTCACGGTGGCCGCGGTCGAAAGCGGCGAAGCCTGCCTGGAACTGCTGCGCGAGAAGGCCTTCGATGTCATATTGCTGGACATCTGGTTGCCGGGAATGGACGGGCTGAAGACGCTGCAGCAGATTCGCGAAGTGAATGGCGCCCCGGAGGTGATCATCATTTCCGGACACGGGACCATTGAGACCGCTGTCCGGGCCACTAAGCTGGGGGCGTTCGACTTTCTTGAGAAGCCGCTTTCGATCGATAAGACCCTGATCCTGCTCAAGAATGCGATCGAAGCCAAGAAGCTGCGGCAGGAAAATCGTGATCTGAAGAAACAGCTCGCGCCCAAGAGCATAATTGTGGGGGACAGCATCCCCATGAAGGCGCTGCGGCAGCAAATCCAACTAATGGCGCCTACCAATGGCCGGGTGCTCATTTTCGGCGAATCCGGCACCGGCAAAGAGTTGGTGGCTCATGCGATCCATGCCCAGAGTTCACGCCACGAGCAAATGTTCGTTGAGGTGAACTGCGCGGCCATTCCCGAGGACCTGATTGAGAGCGAGCTGTTCGGCCACCGCCGCGGCGCTTTTCCCACCGCTTCCGGAGACAAGGATGGCAAGTTTCTGAAAGCCAATGGCGGCACGCTCTTCCTCGACGAAGTCGGAGACATGAGCCTTAAAACCCAGGCTAAAGTGCTGCGCACGCTGGAGGAGCATAGCATCACCCCCGTGGGCGGGGATGAACCCGTAACCGTCGATGCCCGCATTATTGCCTCGACGAACAAGGACCTGGAGGAGGAGATCTCCAAAGGAAACTTCCGTGAAGATCTTTTTTATCGCCTGAACGTGATTCCCTTCTCGGTTCCGCCGTTGCGGGAGCACAAAGAGGACATTCCCCTTTTCGCGCGCTATTTTCTGAAGGAATTTTCCGCACGCTACGGGCGCCGGCCACGGGAGATCGCCGACGAGGCGGTTGACACGCTGATGCGCTACCCTTGGCCCGGCAATGTTCGCGAGCTGCGGAATGTCATCGAACGCATCGTGATCATGAATCCCACCACCAGCCGCTTCGAGCGAAGACATCTGCCACCGCTGGTCTATCGGGATGGGACCCGCCGCTGGGGAGGCGATTTCCTGACGTTGCATCAGGCGCGCGCCGCCTACGAGCGTGATTACATTTTAAAAAAGCTTGACGACAATCACGGCAATATCAGCCGCACGGCTGAGGTGCTGGGCCTCGAGCGCAGCCATTTGTATAGGAAGATGAAGACCCTGGGAATCGCGGTCAAGGAGTAACCGCTTTCAGGCTCCAGGCTTGGCTGCCAGGTGTTCAAGCTGCTTTCGCCAGTCCAACTCCTCCACGAAGGCCTTGGACTCGCGCCAATTCGCCCGCACCTTGACGAACAGCTCAAGAAACACTTTGGTCCCCAGCATGCGTTCCATTTCCAGACGCGCCGCGGTCCCGATCTGTTTGAGCATCTGTCCCTGTTTTCCGATCAGGATGCGCTTCTGCCCATCTCGTTCGCAAAAGATCGCGGCTGCGATTCGCGTGAGCCGGGCGCCTTCCTCGAATTGCTCTACCACCACCGTGGTCGAATGCGGCACCTCTTCGCTGGTGGCCATGAGGATCTGCTCCCGGATGAGTTCGGCCGCCATAAAGCGCGCGGGCTGGTCGGTGACCTGATCTTCGGGGAAATAGTGAGGGCCTTCGGGGAGCGCGGCGGTTAGCTTTTCCAGCAGAAGATCTAATCCCTCGCGCTTGCGCGCGGAAATCGGGATGACCTCGCGAAAATGATGAAGCCTGGCGTACTGGTCGATGATGGGAAGCAGCTTCCCTTTTTCAGAGCGTAACAGATCAATTTTGTTGAGCAGCAGGAAGGCCGGCGTCTTTGTGCTTTTCAGCAGGTTCAATAGGAAGTCGTCGCCGGGTTCGCCTCGGCGCGACGCGTCGGCGATCAGCAAAATCACATCGCATCCATTGAGCGCTTCCCTGACTTCGGACATCATTTTGCGTCCTAGAGAAGTCTCGGGGCGATTCACGCCCGGAGTATCGATCAGCACCACCTGCGCCCCGGGTTTTTTGGGCTGCCTGGGAATGTGAATCACGCCCAGCACCCGCGACCGTGTGGTTTGCGGCTTGGGACTGACGATGGCCAGCTTCTCCCCCGCCAACGCGTTCAACAAGGTTGACTTGCCGGCGTTGGGCCGACCGATAATGCATGCGAATCCCGAATGAAATGCCATGTAAGGAGTGGTTTAGATTGTGAAAAACTATATCAGCTTCATCTGCTGGGGATTGGCGACTGAGACCCGGACGCGCTCGACCCGGCGCTCGGTGGCCTGCAATACTTCCAGCCGCAGGTTTTCTTCTTCGACGATTTCGCCCTTTTGGGGAATTCGGCCGGCAATCTCGCTTACCAGGCCGGCCACGGTGGTCGCATCCTTGTGCTCGGAACGCACGCCCAGCAACTCCGCCAGCCGGTCCACATCCATGCTGCCGGGCACCAGGTAGGAAGTCTCATTTTCCCGGACCACCTGCGCGGCTTCGTGATCGTCGCCGATCTCGCCCACGATCTCTTCCACCACATCCTCAATCGTGACCAGCCCCGCGACTCCCCCGTATTCATCGATCACAATGGCCATGCGCAGCTTCTTCTTTTGCATTTCCCGGAGCAATTCGCTGCCCAGCTTGGTTTCGGGAACAAAATACACGTCTTTGCGCATTAAAGAGCCGACGGTGCGATAGTGGGCCTCGGAATCAGCGATTTGCAGTACGTCCTGGGCGTGAACGATGCCGACGATGTTATCGATGCTGCCTTCGAATACCGGGACGCGGGAGAGTGGCCTGGTCCGCAACAGCTCGATAAACTTTTCCACGCTGGTTTCAGAGGCAATGGTGATCATTTCCGGACGCGGTTTCATGGCCTCGTGGACGGTTTTTTCGCTGAACTGCACGACCGACTGGATCAGGTCGCGATTGCTTTCATCGAGGATGCCTTCTTCCCTTCCTGCCGCAATCAGGGCGTCGACCGCCTCGGTTTGGGTCTCGGGCTGCTCATCCGAATGTTCGCGAGTGAGCGCCGTCACCGACTGCAGAAATCCCAAAACCAGTGTCAGTGGCAGAACCAGGTAGATGAGCGCCTGCAGAGCCGGCACCCAGTGCGACAGCCACTCACCTCTGGTGCGGGAAAAGAAAACGAAAGGGAGGAAACGATTAAATACGATCACGATCAGGATTAATCCCAGGACCGCTTCCAGTATTTCTTCTACGCTCCATCCGCCATCATGGAAGACGCCGAAGCCAACCACCATGGCAATCGCAGCCATCAGCAACTGGGTAAGGACTGACATGGACAGCGCCGCGCGGGTGCGGCTCACCTTCAGCCTGGGTTCGATCTGTTGCTCGAATATGTCAATGTTGTCCTGGAATTCACGCGAGAGAAATTTTCCAATCTCCGCATAGACGCGCTCCACATAGGATGCCAGCGTCAGGAACGCAAACAGCACCAGCAGCGTGATGGCAATGGCGAAATTCATGCGCGCATTCTTGCCGCTGCCGGGGGCGGTGCGGTCCCATTGGAACTCCGCTCGATCAGGCCGGTGGGAAGACGGAGCCGTGCCCGCAAACGCTGTTCCTTCCTGGCCATTTCTCCGTGGTCGCTTTCATGATCGTAACCGGCGAGGTGCAAAAGTCCATGCAGTGCCAGAATTTCAACTTCCTGGGCAACGGAATGCCCCAACTGGCGAGCGTTGCGGGCAGCGACGTCGAATGCGATGGCGATATCGCCTGCGAATCCGCCGGCCGTGGCGGAGGCGGGAAATGATAACACGTCAGTGGCCCGGTCCTTGCCCCTGAACCTTGAGTTCAACGAGCGCATTTCGCGGCTGCGGGTGAGCAGAACGGTGATGCCCCCTTTCAATCCTGAGGCGTGGCAAGCCCGCTTCACAAACGTCTGGAGCCTGCGGCGACTCAGGCCCGGCAGGGGCCGCTTCAAAATGACGTTGGTCTCCATGCTGGGGACTGCACAACAACAATAGGAATAAAAAAAGGGCTGCGTCAGCGCCCTATCCTCTCAAAAAATTCTATTCTTCGGCTCCGTGTTGCATGGCGGCCGCACTTATTTCCGCGGCGGCGGCGTTGGCAGCGCCCTTGGCATCCAGCAATTCCAACTGATCTTCAGCAACCCGGGTTTTGTGCTCGTCATAGGCTCGAATAATGCGCTGCACCAGGTGATGGCGCACCACGTCCGATTCGTCGAAATAGACGAACGACAGACCCTGCACATTCTTCAGCACGTCGACAGCTTCGATTAATCCGCTGCGGCGCGCATTTGGCAGGTCAATTTGGGTAACGTCGCCGGTAATCACGGCCTTGGAGTTGAAGCCCAGGCGGGTCACGAACATTTTCATCTGCTCGGAAGTGGTGTTCTGCGCTTCGTCGAGGATGACGAACGAGTCGTTGAGAGTGCGGCCACGCATGAATGCAATGGGCGCGATTTCGATGACGTTTTTTTCCAGATAGCGGTCCACCTTCTCCGGCTCGAGCATGTCGTACAGGGCGTCATAAAGCGGACGCAGATAGGGATCAATCTTTTCTTGCAGCGTGCCGGGCAGGAAACCGAGGCGTTCCCCGGCCTCCACCGCGGGGCGCGCCAGGATGATCCGGTTCACGCGCTTGGATAGCAGGGCGGAAATTGCCATCGCCACCGCCAGGTAAGTCTTGCCAGTCCCGGCGGGGCCGATGCCGAACACCATGTCATGCGTTTCGATGGTGTCCAGATACCGGCGCTGGTTCACGCTCTTGGGCTGGACCGTGCGCCGCCCTAGTGAGCGCTGGCGGCCGGCCTCGGCCAGGCCGCGCAAGGTGGTCTTGGGGTCCGCGACCAGCACGCGCAGCATGCTGTTCAAATCCCCATTCTGGAAGGTGTGTCCGCCGCGCTGCAGCTGGTCATAATCGGAAAAGACTTGTTCGGCGCGGCTTACATCGCGCGGTGTCCCTTCTAATTCGATGGAGTCGGAGCGAAGGTCGATATTGATGTTCAGGCCATCTTCCAGCACATGCAGGTTTTCGTCGCGCGTGCCGAACAGGGTTTCGAGGTTTGGGCTGATTTCGATACTTTTCTTCATTCAGGCTCTGGTGAATGCGTTGGCCGCAGCCCCTCGGGCGCAGATGCGCGGGCAGCAGCCACATTGCTTAGATGTCACAAGTAAGATCGAGGAACGGCCAGCTTTTGGCGTCTTTCCCCGGATTGTACTTCGCCGCATGAGGTGGGCAGGTAACAGCTAAAGCCTACCCCGCTGGGCGGGGGTAGTCAACAGGCGGAATTTGCCCGCGCCGGTCTCGCCTTTGCGCGCCGCAAAAGCGGTGTGCCCGGTTGCGAGTATCTCTTGTCCGTAGGCTGACAAGCGGGTCACCCGGAACCCGGCTACTTGCAACTTCCTCCGAATTTGCTCCGCCGGATACAACCTGTGCTGGTGCACTTCTTCGCTCCTACGGTACGAGCGCCCCACTTGCCGGAATATCGTCATTTTGCGGGTGAGCAGACGCCGCCGCGCATCCGCTTCCTTGCTGCCGAGAATCGCCCAGTCCTATTGCCTTGGCAATGAAGCGGCTTTGATGGCGAGGCACGTCCAGGACCGGCGACATCAAAAATAAAGATTCCTCCGCGTGCAAGAGCGCGATATACGCGGCGGAAGAGCATCGCGGGGCTACCTGGACGATGGCCACCCGGCACATAGTTAATCGACTCTCCGATGGCTGTAACTGCGACGCAGTCCGGCAACCTGGCGCTGAACAGCGATCCTCGCTGAATCGTGCTCCCGGCGCATTCTTTCGCGCCAGCCTAAGCATCGCCTCTGAGACATCGATGCCTAAGACATCAAATCCAGCCCTCGTCAGGATTCGCGCCAGGATGCCACTGCCGCAGCCGAGATCTATGACGAGTCCGCCATGAATCTTTTGTCGTTCGAGTAGTCCAAGCACAGTAAAGGCGGCGGTCCGCGCCAACTCCCCGAACGCGGCATCGTGGACATATCCAAATCTTCCCGGTAGAACATGCGAATTGCCGAGATGACCTTTTTGTTGAAGATAACAAAAATGCGGCGACTGGCCTTCGTCGCCTTCCCCTCGACGTTGACCGGCTGCAACTTACTCCAGTAAAATTACTTATTCACTCCCCATCGGGATCTCCCGTTGGGATACCGTTTTGAAAAGGCATTCAAAGCAATGGCAAATCATTTTTCCGCGCTGAAACGCGCCCGTCAAACTGAAGCCCGCACGGCGCGCAATCGCAGCAGCAACTCGCGTCTGCGAAGTTCTCTGCGTGAACTGCGTGAGGCGCTTGCCAAGGGCGACAAGCCGGGCGCCGAGCAGACGTTTCGCAAAACCGTCTCCGCGCTCGATAAGGCCATCCAAAAAGGCGTGCTGCACAAGAATACCGCGGCCCGCTACAAGTCCCGTTTGAGTGCGCGGCTGAAGGCTGTAAAGTAAATTCGCAATGTTGTCCGGCTGAGTGCTGCTCCCATTCGCCTGACGTTCGGGGGACCGTCCCTCAAATGTGAGGTCGTTCGTAGTATCTCCTTTTACGCCAGTTCTGCGATCGAGGTCCCCGCAGCACCTGCTCTTCCCCTCCCTTCTGCTTTCCTGTACAGTTTCCGCGACGTAAATCCTCGGGAGGCTTCTGCCCCATGGCTTATTTTTCTGCGGAAATTTCGCTGCCCACGGATTTCCAGACCAATTTTCAGATGCTGCTGCGCTGGATCCATTTGGTCGCGGGAATCACCTGGATCGGCCTGCTGTACTTTTTCAATCTGGTGAATGTGCCGTTCATGAAGGAACTGGATGCCACCACCAAAGGCAAGATTCTGCCCGGGCTGATGCTGCGGGCGTTGTGGTGGTTCCGTTGGGCGGCCGTGGTCACAGTACTGGCGGGACTGGCCTATTGGGGACAGATTGTGGCCTCGGACGCGCGCAACGCCAGCGCCTCGGTGGCGACCCCACTGGTGGCGTTCTTCCTGGTCTGGACCCTGACTTGGGCAATCCTCTACGCTCTACTCGTGCCAGGCAAAGGCATTCTGGACAACGGTTGGGTGCTGGCGATCATTTACGCGGCCGTCATCCTGCACTCCGTTCATTTGTTTCTGCACTGGAACCGGCAGGGGTGGGAGAGCAACCGGCTGCTGGCAATCGGCGTCGGAGGAGGCTTCGGCTGGATGATGCTGCTGAACGTTTGGGGAGTTGTCTGGCGGATTCAGAAGCGCATTGTCGCCTGGACCAAGGCCAATGCCGAGAACGGAACCCCAATTCCGCCCGAGTCAAAGCGCATGGCGCGGATGGCATTCCTGGCCTCGCGCGCGAATGCCTACTTGTCAATCCCGATGCTGTTCTTTATGGGCGCGGCAAGCCACTACCCCATGTTTGGTAGATAGGGGCGGGGGCTCCGTAAGCAAAAAGAAAGGAGGCTCCGAAGAGCCTCCCGGTGAGTTAGTTAAGACTTCTGGTTAGAAGGTAAATTTAGCGTTAATGGCCAGTTGACGCGAATTGCTGGGGAACGCGGCCTTCAAGTTACCAAATATTCCATTGGGGAAATAGTTTGAACCTTGGAACTGGGGCACCAACGAGCTATCCCTAGGCTCCAAAACCAGTCGCTGCCCCGGGCTGGCGGCCGAGAACGAGTCGGCCTGGCTAACAAAGCCAGTGGTGTATTGAGGGTGGTTCAGGACGTTGATCGCCAGGACACCCAATCGCAATTCGGCCCGCTCGGTGAACTTGAAGCCTTTAGAAACACCGAGATCCAGGTTATTAATGGCTGGCGTTGCGAAAGTGTTGCGGCCAAAGTTAGCCAATGCACCAGCTTCGCCACGAATATAGCGCGCGGTCGGATCATTGGCGTAATACCCCACCGTGTCGCCGCTCAGGTTCGTAATTGGGGTGACGTCGCTTCCTCTGTTTGCGGCCCCTGCAGGATTGAAGATGGTCCTGTCCCCGGCATTATCCAGGTTCAGGTTTACGTCTGTGCCGCTTTGGATCGTTGCCCATTGCCCCGACTCGTAAATGTAAACCGGAGTGATCTCATAACCTCCTACCACATTCTTCAAGAACCAGCTGGAGCTGTGGGTAAATATCTGGGGGTCATAGACCAGAGACATTGTGAAGCGGTGGCGGTGATCCAACAGAGAGCTCGCCCGCTCGGCTGGAAGATTCTGGAAATCCTGCGGACGGCGAGGCGCGATCACGGTGGAGAAGAAATCCGCCGTGCTGTTGTCGATCAGATGGCTGTAAGTGTACGCGCCCTGGAAGTACAGGCCGTTTGCCATTCGATGCTGAAGTTGGGCCTGCAAACCATGGTAGGTGGATGCTCCCCACGGCATGAAACCCACTATGAAGCTCCCGTTGAAGCCAGCAGCATCGTAGGCAGGAACAATCGGATTACCAGCAAGCAAGGTATTGAGAGTCGGCTGGCCCGCAGCAGTGGTTGAGTTTTGCAATGCCTGGCAGCCCGAGTCGCATCCGGCCACGAAGGTTGGGAGGAAATTGGTCGGGGTTACAACCGGTTGAACGTTTAGCCGGTTCTGCACGTTAAGATCGACGCCGCGGCTGCCGACGTACCTTACTTCCGCCGTGTAGTTCCCTCCGAAGGTGCGCTGCACGCCCAAGTTCCAACTCTCAGAATAGGGATACTTAACCTTGTTGGGCAGGAACGCCGAGGTGAAGGCGCGTGCTGTGACCTGGTCGAGAACTGTAATTCCGCTGAGGTTCTGAAAGGGAATTCCTCCATTTGCCAGGAATGCATTCTGCGTGCAAGTTACCGGGCAATCGACAGTTGAGCCGATCTGCGGTGGACGCGACAATACTCCGATATTGTCGTACAGAACGTCGTAACCTAAGCCAAATCCTCCTCGGATCGACATATTCGCGTTTTCACCCGGCGAATAGGCGAAACCAACCCTGGGCATAAAGTCCTTCTTGGGGGCCTGAGGAGAGCCAAATGTAATGAGGCCGGGTGCATCGGCCACGCTGTTCAACTTCTGCTGGGTCCAGCCATAAGGAGTGCTGGTGTATTCGTAACGCAGCCCGAGGTTTACGCTCAAGTTACGCGTCATCTTCCAGATATCGTTAACGTATCCGTAAATCGCATATTGGTCTCCGGAATAACCTGAATTGCCAAAGCTGCGCTCTGCGAAGCCATTATCTTGAAGCGGATCTTGATCCCAGGCAAAGTCGCTCAATGTCACCCACTCGTAATCGCCGCGCGATCGTTGGATAAACTTCTGCGGGCTAATGTACTTGCGCCCCTCGATACCGAATTTCAGGGTGTGTGGGCCTTTCGCCCAGGTCACATTATCGAGTGCCTGGTAAAGATTCTGTTGACTGTACTGTGGCGCATTTCCATCAGGCCCAACGTTCAGGCCCAGATCGTCCATGGTCACGTTAGGAAACTGGTCCAGAGTCGGCAAGAACGCCTGATTTCCGACAGTGTAATTAAAGCCACTCCGCAAATACCCGACGCGAAGCTCATTGCTAACTGCGGCGGAAAATGTGTGGAACTCGGAAAGGTTTATCAGGTGAGCTGGGACAGCCACGTTCGTATAGAAGACAGGGAGAGTTGCTGCATTGTCGATGAAGCTGAACTTATTGTGAACATAGCGACCGCGGATTTGATCTCTGTCGCTGAGATTGAAGTCCATTGACGTCGTCAGGGCCTCCTGGTTTTGAAAGAAAGGGGCCTGAATTGGAATATTGCCGACATCGACCGGTAAAGTGGTCGCGCAGCCGCCACTCGGAGTGTTGCTAGTACAAACATCTACGGTGCCGGTGGCGCTGGGCGCGACCGCCCAGGCCTGGAGCGCTTGAGCATTGGCAGTGCTGCCACCTCCGCCAGCGACAATTGCCTGAAGCTGAGTATATCCCGTTGCAGTTGGCGCCGAGACAGCTGCGGGGGTGCTGGCCTCTCCTAGTGGAGTGCGCTCATAATTGACGAAAAAGAAGAGCTTATCCTTGAAAATCGGCCCGCCTAACTGCCCGCCGAACCGGTTGCGGTCATAGCGGGGATTCTTCGGGGTGTCGCCGACTGCGGTGGTAAGCACCACGGCATTGTCCACAGCATTGAGATTTCTGTTCTGGAAATACTCGTAAGCACTTCCGTGGAACTTATTGGTACCGCTAATAATGGAGGTATTGAACTGGCCACCGTTGGAGTGCCCGAATTCAGGGCTGAATTGGTTTTGTAGAATGGTGAAGTTTGAAACAGCTTCGTTGGGAACGTAAACCAACGGCCCGGTAACGCCTTTATCGTTGTTGTCAATACCCTCGACCATGAAGTTGTTATCGCGCGGACGCTGACCACCAACCGATGGACCGGTTCCCGCACCCAGACCGCCGGTGCTCCCGACCCCTGACTGCAACAAAGAGAGATTGATCACGCCTAGAGCGCCTGCCCCCGCGGTGGGAATACTGCGCAGGGTGTCGGCCTCATAGGTCGTTCCGAGCTGAGGAGTAGTTGTGTCGATCAGCGGCGGCGCGCCGGAAACTTCGACAGTCTCGGACGCCGAACCGGGGGAAAGAGTTAGATTCAGGGTGCCAGTTTTATTCAACTGTACGTCAACCGTCTGGCTGATGGTCTTAAATCCTGACGCGTTTGCCGCCACCTTGTAGTTTCCCGGGATCAGGTTATCGATCCGATACTGTCCCGAACCATTCGTCGTCGACTTGCTGGTAACGTTGGTTCCAGCATTCGTAGCCTCAACCTCGGCGTTGACCACGGCGGCACCGCTCGAGTCCGAGACGGTACCTACAATGTTTCCACTTGTAGCTTGACCCAGCAAGCTGATGGAAGGGAGCGCGATTAAGCACGATAGAGCGAGCGCAAGTGCCAAAAACTTTCCGAGGGGTAGGGCGCGATTCATTCGGTTTTCTCCTAAGCTGAATAACATGAAGTTTATTGATGTCTGAGAGGGCGTTCCGCCGCCGGCTCTAATTTGACATGGTTAAAGCAAGCGTAATTCCAAAACCAGAACACAAAAAGCGCTTATATATCAATCGTTTAGCGACGTGCCGAGTAGCCCTACCCACGGGCATACCGAAAACGGGAGGGTGTGGGCTGCGTTATATGGAATACCGTATATAAAGCCGTGTCGGAGGTAAGCTGGGTTGACGGTTCGAATGCCCCGTGCGCTGGGATACAATGCGACTTCGACTTGCCCACAAAATGCCGCCTCCCGCCCCCAAATTGCAATCTGTACCTATGCTCGATCTCTCCCGGCAGTATGAGCTGATTAAAGATGACGTGCTGGAAGCTATGGGGCGTGTTTGTGAGTCGCAGCAGCTCATTTTGGGTCCGGAGGTTGAGGCCTTAGAGAGCGAAATCACGGCATTCACTGGCGCCAAGGAGGCAGTTGCGTGCGCCTCCGGGACGGACGCGCTCTGGCTGGCGCTGGTTGCCGCTGGGGTGAGAGCCGGCGACGAGGTGATCACGACGCCGTTTAGCTTTTTCGCCTCTGCCAATTCCATTGTGCGGGCCGGTGCCAAACCGGTGTTCGTGGACGTTGATCCGGAGACGCTGAATCTTGACCCCGCCAAAGTTCTGGCTCGACTGCAACAGAAAACAGGTTCTTCGACTTCGCCGACCCGTGCGCGAAGCTCACCATCCCGCTCTGCTCGGAATGACAGGGCGGGGTATAAGACGGCCGCTGCGAATGGCAAGAGACATGGAGCAGACGGAGGACTACGCGCGATTCTGCCGGTACACCTCTACGGGCAGTGCGCGGCGATGGATTCACTGCAGCAGGTAGCGGAGGAGCATGGCCTGGTAATAATCGAGGACGCGGCCCAGGCCATTGGAGCAAAGTGGCGCGCTCAGCCGGCGGGGTCGATGGGTGCGTGCGCAGCTTTCAGCTTTTATCCCACGAAGAACCTCAGCGCTTATGGCGAAGCAGGAATGGTCACGACTCGGGACCCGGCGATGGCGGCGCACATGCGCCGTCTTCGCAATCACGGCAGCCCGGAGCGGTATCTGCACACTGAATTTGGCTGGAACGCCCGTATGGATGCGATTCAGGCGGCGGTGCTGCGGGTGAAGCTGAAACACATCACAAAATGGACCCGGCAGCGGCGCGAGCGGGCGGCTACGTATGATCGCCTGCTGGGAGAAGCGGGCCTAGTCGCGGCGAACTCAACCGCTCCGCTGAAACTGCCGGCTACATCCGAGCATGCCTTCCATGTCTTTCATCAGTACGTGGTCCGGGCTGAGAGGCGGGATGAGCTGAGAAAATTTTTGTCCGAGCGAGGGATTGGAAGCGAAGTTTACTATCCCATTCCGCTGCACCTGCAGCCGGTTTTCGCTTACCTGGGATACAAGGAAGGCGACCTTCCAGAAAGCGAGCGTGCCACCAAGGAAGTGCTGGCGCTGCCTATGTTCCCAGAGCTGACGGCAGAAGAACAACATCACGTGGTAGTGGGAATTGCGGAGTTTTATGGATAGGGGATGGCCGTCGGTCGTTGGTCGTTGGTCGTTGGCCGTTCGTCGTCGGCCCGTCGTTGCGAGTGTAGTTGTTGACAGCGCTTTTCATCGGCGGGATCAACGAGCCCGCAGATTATCTTGTGCCCGGCGCGGCACCCTTAATTCTTTCCCAGGGATAACGACCGATGACCGACTGCCAACGACCGACGGCCGACGACCGGCAGAGGACTAATCACCCCAGGCCGCGCAACCACACTAGTTGCTAACCCTTCTCACAATCGGCGTGTTCATCTTGTACTTCCGCTCGATGGTGTTTCCACTGGCGTCTTTCACGCGCAATAGGAACGTTGGAAGGTCGCCTTCTTTTCCAAAATTCTCGTGCGCAACCGTCACCGGCAGAACGCCGTTCAGGTTGCGCTCGCGGTAGGCGGTCTCGTAGCGATGGCGGCGCAGGTTCCAGGTGAAGACGCGGGCCTGAGTGTAATCGAAAGGCAGGCCGTCTTTCGCTTCCGCCATGAGCATGAGGTATTGAGCGACTTTTTTGTCGCCGTCGGCAAATTCATTCAATTGAAAATACGCGATAATGCGCTGACCCTCGGCGTACTGCGCGATTTCAATCGGGACATCCAGATCAATCATCCGCCCCAGCACCCATCCCACGTGGCCGAGGGGATCGCGAACCAGCCACCAATCTTCCCTCGGCCGGGGCTGTTTTGCAGCCGCGGCTCTGGTCGCCACGTCAGAGAAACTTTTTCTCGACAGTTCCGCGCTTCAACACGGAAACCTTGGCGCCCTGCGCAAGCTGATAAAAATGTTTAGTGTCGCGCCCGGGCTCGATATGCAGGTTGGTATCATTGCGCGTGTTCGCCGTACCCTCGACAAAGGCATCTTTTCCATTCCGCTTCAGCTTCTGGGACGGTCGAATACTTCCTGGCTTACCAGGTAGCGCTGCTCCACCCATCCCTCAACTCCACTCGCGAGTCGAACCTTGGCAAAACGCTCTCGTGATCGATCACCTCCACGCGATCGCCATTCTTCGCGGCAGCGACCCGGTTGAAAACTGGGACAGTTGGTCGCGCAGCACGACCTGCGGAGCGGAGAACGGGTTTGCTTCCTATTACTCCGCATCGTCGCTCTCGTATTGTCGCCGTTAATAGCGGGCTAGAGTCAAACTCTTCTTTATGAAAACACAACAGTTAACCGAGTTTGTTCCGGCAAAATTGCCGAAACCGTCTTGCGATAAATGCGCTTGTTGTATATCTTAAAGAAATACTATTATTTCTATAAATATCAACAAACCAGACCTGGAATCTGCGCAGGCGTCAGCGCATCGCGGCGGATCAGCGGGTTCCCTGACCAACGCCGGGATCAGATTTTTAGCCAGCCGCGTGCAACTTCAATTCGTCACAAACCCCTTTCGCGAGGAGGTCCTGGTACCAAGCTACCGCCCGCTCCAATTCCCGGCTTGCGCTTGTGAAATACCGGCTGCCGACATCCAGGGCAACTGCATTCTGTGAATCACCTCCCGCGCTTCCCTGATCGAGCAGGCGACCAACGTCGTTAATGTGTTGGAGCTGGACATCAACTAGTTTGATCATCATTTGCCAGCGCGAACGAGGATCGCCGACGACCGCCTCGCTGCTTCGTGGCGGGTCAAGCTCTGGAAGCGGTCTTTTGAACGTCTTCGCATGATCATCAAGGTGTTCGGCCAACAGGATCGAAGTAACATTCACTGGCTGCCATTGAAACAGCGAGTCGTAGAAATCGCTTCCGAACATCTTTTCTAAAATATCCTTATACCGCTCGACGTGCAGCGAGCCACTGCTTCCGATATCCTGGCGCAGATCTGACAAGATCTTGGTTGCTATCCGCAGGGCGCCACGATCGGCGCTGTACCAGCGCGGGGATTTCACTTTCTCGTCCCCGCCTTTCGCCAAGAGATCCTGTTGAGCCTGAAGATCAAACTGCGAATTCAGACGGCGGGTCTCCATACGCGTCGCGAGCTTGAGCCTCCAGGCAGCGACCAGGATCCTTTCGAACCCGATCTGCTGCGTGACTGTCGCGGGACCGTACTGCTGTCGCAGTGCAATCCGCAAAGCTTCCAATTCCTGTTTCTCGTCTTCCTTCACGATCAATTCGTTCGCGTCCGCATTCGCCAGCCCCGACAGAACCTGCAGATCAAGTTCGAACGCCCACTCTCAGCCGGCAATAACTTCTTGGCCTACGTAGACGCCATCGGACAGCTCGACGGCCGCGGCTGTCTGCTGGAGTGGAAGACCACCTCCAGCCGCTACCCGGAAGAGCCACAAGGACTCCTGGCTCTCGACCCGCAACTAGTCTGCTACTCCTGGATCACCGGGATTTCTGAGGTCGCCCAGATCGTGTTCGTGCGCAAGCGCCTGGTCGAGATCCAGTACCTGCACACCACCATCACCGACGAGCAGCGCCGCGAGTTCAGCCAACTGGTTCACGACACCATCGGGCAGATCGAGTCAGCCCATTTCCTGCCGCATAGCGGCATTCGTTTCCCGCAGAACCCTTGCAGCAGCTGTCCTTACGTAGGGCTGTGCCTGGATAAACCGAAGCTGGTCGAAGCCGCTCTGGTGAGGCGGCCAGGAGCAGAACACCTTGGTTGGCTTGACGAGCTTAATTACTAGGAATCCGCCCATGCTGCCCAAGCTCAATCCCCGGCGAGCGCTGTTCGTGCTCTCGAAGATCGACGAGATCCTGGCCTGGGAGCAGCGCAAGGAAGCCGAGAAAGATACCCGCTTCGTGGAACTGGGAAGATATCTGTGCGAAGTGCGAGCGGGGCAGTACTGGCGGGTGGAGAAGCTGAAGTCCTTCGACGAGTTTCTGGAGCGGCGCTTTCCGGAATCGAGGCGTAAAGCCTATTACCTGATGTCCATCCACGAGCATCTGCCGGCACCGGTAAAGCGTGAGCTGAAGCAGGTGGGGTGGACCAAGGGGCTGGAACTGGCGAAGTTGGCCCGAAGAAGAGACGGGCAGGAGTTCGATTGTGCAACCTGGTTGCACCGAGCCCGGGTCCTGCCCAAAGAAGAGTTCCGGAGGGAGGTGGAGAAAGAGCTGACCGGAAAAGACTCAGAACCAGCGGAGATTGTTTACTTCAAGTTGTACAAGAGCCAGATTCCAGTGGTCGAGCAGGCAATCGAGACGGCGGCCCTGATGCTGGGAACGGACAAATCGCGCGGCTACTGTCTGGAGATGATCTGCGCTGATTTTCTGGCTGGAGCCAGTCTCGACGGCGCCAATCCCGACCTGCTGCTTCATTCACAGCTTCGATTTTTCAAATTCCTGGACCCCGAGCGACAAAAGTCATTTATCACCGAAGTGACCAGCACATTATGAGCTCTCTCCCGAAGACCCGGCACTTGCGGCTGGATTGCAGGCAGTACGCCGAGCTGCATCAGGCCATCTTGCAGCGCGACAGCTGGCGATGCCAGATCTGCGGGGCGATGTCGCATCTCGAGGTTCACCACCAACAGTTCCGGAGCCACTCCGGTCAGGACACGGAAGAAAACCTAATTACACTGTGCCACAGCTGCCATGCAGCAATACATGGCTTAATGAGTCGTAAATCTCGGCCGGAGATTAACTTCAGCTCTCGATTCTTGTGATTTTCTGACGATTTCAACTGCTGCGGATTCCCTGAGTAGAGCGGGATTCGAATCCTCAATCTGAACGGCGAGGTCTGACCTCAGGCTTTAATTTCTGGAATCGCCTACAGCGGAATGCCCAGCAGCACCTTGACCGCCACCGGCTGATTGTTCAGCTGTGCGGGGCGGAAGATCCACTTTCCTAGCGCTTCCACAATGGGATTGCTGACTCGCGCATCCGGAGTTTGCTTGACCGAGAGATTGCTGACTTTACCCTCTTTGTCCACCTGGGCAAGGATTACAACCTGGCGCTGGGCATATTTTTTCTCAAGGTCGGCGGGAACCTGCGGCCACTCCCGTGTGACGGCCTGCGGCGCAAGGACCGCCTGCTCTCCCGCCGCATTCGCGGGATCATCTTTCAGCAACGAGTATTGCAGCGTCCAGGTGGGGTCTCCCGCCCCGCCATATTCTGGCGGACAGAAGGTGAAGCTCCAAAAACCGCCTTTTCAAGTTTTGGTCGCCCTGCTGGAACGGCCGGAGAAGTGGTAAACCCGAGAGGAATTGCGCAGCAACCTCTGCCCGGCAGGCACGTTCGTAGACTTCGATCATAGCCTGACCGCACCCTCTACCTGCAGTCGACGCTGAAATTATCGTGGAACACAGTTATCGTGCCGTCAGCATTGAGCGTAACATGCAGGGTCTCGTGCACCAGGAAAT
>JBBSFW010000006.1:0-93567 GCA_038254805.1 Terriglobales bacterium | reverse complement strand
TCGTGCTGGACGCGTCCGCCGCAGTTGACTGGCTGCTTCAGACATCTGCGGGGCGGCGGATTGAAAAACGAATTTACGCGCGCAACGAAAGTTTGTCGTTGCACGCTCCCCACCTCCTGGATCTGGAGGTGGGGCAGGTGCTGCGGCGGTTGGTTCGGGAAGTTGTGATCTCAGCCCAGCGCGCAGACGAAGCGATCGACGACTTGCTGGATCTTCGAGTAACTCGCTATCCCCATTTCGTGTTCCTACCCCGCATTTGGCAACTTCGTAACAACCTCTCCGCCTATGACGCAGCGTACGTAGGGCTTGCCGAAAAGCTCCGTGCGACGCTGGTAACCCGCGATGCCCGACTGGCTTCCGCGGCCGGCCGCACGGTGGCGGTCGAGGTCTTTTGATTCGACTGCCTAAACCTCTCCATACCGGAAGCACGTCACCGCATGATCATTCCCCATGCCGACCGCCTGCATGAAGGCGTAGCAATGGTTGAACCGGCGAAGGTAAATCCGCGCCTATTCAGGTCTTTGCTCAGCGCATCCGATTCGGCCGTCCGGCTTGGCCCCTGCTGCAGAGCCGCAAAGGATCCCGTAAGCCATCGCCGCAGTTTTTCTTTCCAGCCCTGCCCAGCACGCGATTTCCAATTCTGTCCCAAATACCGTGGCGCAGTGCTGTCTAGCGCACAGCCCATCCTTTGCGGGGCTAGCCAGCAGCCTTGGTTTTCTTCACTTCCTCAATCAGCGGCGGAACTATATCGAACAGATTTCCCACCACGGCCACATCGGCAATCTCGAAGATCGGCGCTTCGTGGTCTTTGTTGATTGCAACCACCGCGCGAGCGCCCTTCATTCCGACAACATGCTGAATCGCGCCGCTGATTCCCAGCGCAAGGTAAAGTTTGGGCGCGACCGTTTGGCCTGAAGATCCGATCTGGCGATCCATGGGAAGCCAGCCGGAATCGCAAATGGGACGGGATGCCGCGATCTCGCCACCCAAAACATCGGCCAGTTGTTTTGCCAGGTCGATATTCTTCTGCTCTCTAATTCCGCGGCCCACCGAGACAATAATTTCCGCCTGGGTGAGGTCCACGGCCTGCTTCGCTTCTTTAAAAACCGCTTGCGGCTGGTTGCGAACAGTTCCGGCAGCGATTTCGACATTCACCGTGTCGACCGGCGCCGCACTGGCACCCGCCTCAACTTTGTCTCCGCGAAATGCCCCGTTCTGGAAAGTGACCAGCCAGGGAGCGTTGCAGCTGAAACTTACATCGGCGGCAAATTTTCCCTGAAACATCTGGCGGGTGAAGAGAAGTTTGTCGCCATCTTTGCGATAGCCGATGCAGTCGCTGATCACCGTTCGTCCCATAGCTGTGGCGAGTTTGGGAATGAAGTCGCGCACCTGATAGGTGTGCGGCATAAGGACGAGGCGCGGCTGCCCGGAAGCAAGAAATTGTTGCAGGGCCGCAGAAAATGCATCCGGAGTATAGGCATTCAGCGCCGCCGACTCTAGGGCATAAACTTTCCCGACCTTTTTCGCTGCAATTTCATTAGCAATCGAAGCAACCCCACTGCCGACGACGGCGGCTTCCAAACCCCATCCGGTTTCAGCGGCAATGGACTGGCCCGCGGCCAGGGTCTCCCAGGAAACGCGGTTGAGCTTTCCTTCGCGCTGCTCCACGACGACCAGGATCGTTTCAGGCATGTTCTTTTCCAACTCAACCATCAGTGCGTCAGACTGCCACGCTTGTAGCGTCCAACCCCAAGCAGCGAGCAGCCGGCGAGGCCCTGCAGCAGAAACCAGATCTCATACAGGTGCGATCCACCCTTTATGCCGCTGTAAACGAATGCCATGAAAATCAGATCGGTCCAAAGCAGCAGTTTGCCCACCGTCATCAACACCGAGCCTTGCGCTTCATCTCCGCCGAGCTGAACTTCTTCTTCGCGAATCAGTTGATTGCCAGACATATGCCTCCTGTTGCTTAGAGCACCCGCATTTCATTGCACAGTTTATCCACCAGCTTCTTGGCAATTTCTGCCGGAGTTCCTTCCAAATACTCAGTCTTTTTTGTCTTCTCGGGAATATACATGCGCTCGATCTTTTGCAGATTTCCGCCTATCGCCGCTTGCACTTCGGCGAGAGCGACTTTCCGCATGGGCTTATTTTTGGCCTGCTTGATGCCGGTCAGGCTCGCATAACGCAGCTTGTTGATTCCCGACTGGATGGTCAAAACACCGGGCAGCGGCATTTCCACAAACTGAAAATAGCCGGCCTCGAGCTCACGCTTGACTTTGATTCCGCCGTCACTTTTCTCGATTTGCATGATGATGGTTGCATGCGGCCATCCCAGCAGTTCGGCGAGAATCACGCCGGTCTGAGCAAATCCGTAGTCATCGGACTGCAGGCCCGTAAAAATTAGATCGAACTGTTCATCTTTGATCGCCGCCGCAAACGCGCGCGCTGTACTAAATGCGTCGAGTCCAATGAAACCTGCGTCTTCGAGGTGAATGGCGCGATCTGCGCCTTTAGCCAGCGCCTCTCGCAAGACCTGCTGGGCACGCGCCGGCCCGGCTGTGATTACGACGACTTCTCCGCCATGCTTCTCCTTCTGGCGCAGAGCTTCTTCCAACGCGTACGCGTCCGGCTCATTGACCTCATAAGAGACGTCCTCGCGGATCCAGGTGCCGCTCTCGTTCAGCTTCAAGGGAGCGTCTTTCTGCGGTACCTGCTTGATGCAAACCAGAATCTTCAATCGGAGCTCCTGCCCGCGCAAATGCGGTGGGCAAACTGGCAAGTATAAATGAGCGGCTGATGATTGACACTCGGCATTAACTGGCGGAGCAAAACGCGGATAATAAAGACGACGAAGGAAATGCTATTCAGTAAAGACGACCGACTGCAATCCTGAAATGTCGAAGCGCTTCCGGCAACGCACGTTCTTGCAACCCAGCATGTCATCTTTGCGGAGCATGTAGGACTTTGCTTTGGCAAAGCGCGCCCGGTCGCGCTCATCGGCATGGCGCGGCAGCTGTTTTCGCTTGGTGCGTACCAGCCAGGTGACCTCGTAATCCGCTGACTGATGGCAGTGCGGGCAATTCAGCGTGGCCGCCTTCTTCTCCGGACGTTCCTCAAAAAATTCTCGTTCTTCCATCTCGCTCCCGGTACCTATGGTGATTATTCCACATCATCGGGAATCCGCGAAACAGGGTTGGGTTACACTCAAGGTTATAGACCCCATGTCGCGACGAAGAAAACGAAGACCTTTCGCGCAGTGACGGCGGTGAAAGAGCTTGCGCCCGAGCGGACTGGCATGCCCCCCACGGGACAAATCGTCCCCAATCGCAAGAAGAAACGGAATGCCTCCCAAAAGCACCAACCGACCCTGGGAGAGCTTTTAGGCGAGAGCGACTAGCTTTCGAATTACGATGCCTTGCGGCGGTCCGAGGACCGCGCCGGGGGCAGATCGTCGGGGCGTCCATACTCGACGTGAGTGTGGACGGGACGTTCTGGATGGTTGGCCGCGTCTTCCAAGCCTTCTACGGTGGCTGCCTCGAGCGCCTGGTCGGTATCAGCCAACTCGGCGACGCTCTCACTTGCCGCGTCTGCAATCGTAGAGAGCCGTTGCGTGTCGCCAGATTGTCCGGCGCTATCCGGGCCTACCTGCCGCGGATCATCTCCAAGATCATCCAGTTGCGCTTCATTTCCCAGGGAATCTGCTTCGGTCTCACGATTCTTACGCATAGATCCTCCTCTGTTGCGCCTTTGGATGCAGATTCCCAGGGTGAGGATCGCGTCCCGCGTCCAGCTTTAAGTTGCCTGGAGTTCTTCCAGAAGGTCCTCCTTCAACTCTTCCTGCTGCGAGGGCGTAAGTTTTTCGGCGTGTGAGGTGAGGTAAAAAACGTCGATGGCCATCTGGCCTTCAGTATCGATCAATGCGATCTCGATATTGCAATCGCGATGCGAAAAGCGGGAACAAACCGTATGCAGGAGCCCGAGCCGGTCCTGGGCAATCACCTGCACCAATGTGTTCCCGCAGGAAGACTCGTTGTCGAATTCAATTTGCGTTTCAACTTTCACCTTGGCGCCGTGCTTCATCTCCGAACGCAAACGGTCGTGCAACATACCCTCCAAGTCAGCTTCGCCGCTTAATACCTCCGAGATGCTGCGCTGGAAGCGCTCCCACTCAGGCTGGTTGAGCTCCAGGGTGCGAAAACGGTCGGTGAAATAAAAGGTATCCACCACCACCCCGGCGCTGTTAGAAAATGCGTCAGCTTTAACGATATTCATTCCCCAGGCCGCCAGCGCCCCCGTAATTTTGGCAAAAAGAAATGGCCGGTCGTTTGTTACCAGGGTCAGTTCGTACCAGTGGCGTCCGCGAGCCAAGTGGAGTTGCGCCGCTTCGCCCGCGAGATGGTCCCTCAGTTCCAAATGGCGAAGTACCTCCTCCGGCCGATATGTCCGGAGATAGCGCCTGGGCATGCCCTCCAGGAAGGTCTTGATCTTTTTCGCCGAATTCGGAGCCAGCTGCATCAATCTCGCAATCCCCTGGTCGTTCTCGGCATCGGCATGCAGCCGCTGATCAGCAGTACGGCTCATGTGGTTCGAGGCGGCCATATAGAGTTGCCAGACATTTTCTGCCTTCCAGGGAGTTAAGGCTTCCGGATTGACCGCCTTGATGTCTGCGTAAGTCAGCAGAGAGAGCAGTTTGAGACGCTCTGGGGTCTCAATTTTTTCCGCAAATGCATGGATCGTGGCAGGATCATAAATATCCCGGCGCAAGGTCGCGGAGATCTCCAGATGGTTGGCAATCAGAAATGAGACGGTTTCGCGTTCCTCGCCTTTAAGTTGGAGCCGGTCCATGCACTGATTTGCGATCTGCAGGCTGGTCGCAACGTGGTTGTCTCCGGGCATACCCTTGCCGGTGTCGTGCAGCAGCAATGCCAGATAGAGCATCTCGGGCTTTTCGATCTCATCCAGCAAGCGTCCGTATCGCTGGTCCCATTCGGATTTAGATTCGCGGGCGCGATGCAGGCATTCAATCGCCAGGAACGAATGTTCATCCACGGTGAAACGGTGGTAGAAATCCCGCACCACGAGCGAATCGATCAATTTCAGCTCCGGCAACAAAACCGTGAGTAACCCGAGGGCATGCATTGCGCGCAGCGCCTCGGCAGCGTGAGGTTCGGTGACGACGGCCTGGAGGTAGCGCCAGCCCTCGGGGCCCGAGGGCGGAACTTCCGCGAGCCCCGGTAATACTTGCTGTATCCGGCTCTCGGTTGACATGGGAAGCCGCAGTCCGTGATGCGCAGCAAAGCTGAAGATGCGAAAGAGAAGTTCCAGGTCGCCCACCGCCGAGGGCTGCTGCAGATACACCAGTCCGTCTACGACTGAGAAGTCCGCGTTCGACAGCCTTGATCGCCAGTTTTGAAAATGGCGATAGAGAGATGACCGCGCCGCCGGAACCGATTCCAGCAAACGCAGGCACTCGTAGTGCACCGCGCGTGCATGACGAAAATAGACCCTCATCCAGGCGGCTGCGGCCTGGGTTTCGGAGCCGCTCGTTCCAATTTGGCGCGCTGCCGCCTCGTCCTGTGACTCCCAGGCGAGCATATTGTCGTCTCGCCCCTGGCGGTAATGCAGAAATGTTCGGACGGCACTGAGGAATTCCAGCGCAGGCTCGATGCTTTTGCGCGTCGAATCGGGCAGCAGAGAATCCTCTGCTGGCCACCGGCGCTCCTTGTCTATTGCTGCGAGCAGAGCCATCCAGCAGGCCACGTTGTAATCGCGCAGGCCTCCAGGAGCTTCCTTGAGATTGGGCTCCAAGTGGAACACGGTGTGGCCGTATTTCGCGTGGCGCGAGCGCGTGACCTCCGCCAACTGCTGGATGATGTAATTGCCTTCCCGCAGAAAGAACTTGGGCAGAATCTTGTCGTGCAAACGGCGGAAGAGTTCCTGGTCTCCCGCCACATACCGGCAATCCAGCAGGGAGATGGTGAATTCCACGTTCTGGGGATCAAACTGTTCGCACTCCGCCAGCGTCCGGGTGGTAGGCCCCAGCTTCAGCCGCAGGTCCCACAGCTCCTGACAAAATATCCTGATCTGATCGCGCAGGTTGTCTTCGCTGGTACGGTCGGCATGGAGGAACAAAATATCCACGTCGGAGTGGGGGAATAGGGCCTTGCGCCCAAATCCGCCGAGTGCCACCAAGGCGAAGTTCTGCAGCTTTCCGCCAGGAGATATGAGTTGTTCCCACAGCCGAAGAAGGATGTTTTCTACCAGGATGGTTCGCTGCGCGATGGCTGACGAGCCATCGCCTTCCGCTAGAAAGCCGCGTTGGATGCGCGCGGATTCGTTCAAGTAGAGATCGCGAAGTTCAGTGCGCAACGTGACAGCGGTACTCATCTTTGCATCAGTTCCGTTCAACCGGAAGAGCCTGAGGCGGATCCAGCACTTAATCTAGCTGCTACCCGCATGCCACGGAAATTGAAACTATTTATGGCGGGAATCAGGATTGGTTATCAGGAAATCAGGTTTCAGCCGGTTACTTCCGTCTCATAGCGCGTTTACCCGACCTCGTTCACATGGATGCGAATCGCGACGCTATATCAAGCTGAGCACTTTTGCCAATCCAACGCTTCGAGGTTCGAATGAGTTCCATCCGGGTCATCGCTTTCTGATTACTTGTTTTGGGCGACTTCAATTCGCGCTTGCGCCGCGCGTATTTTTCCCAAAACGTGGGTGAAATCTTCTTCCGTTTGGGCGGACCGTAGCGATTCTTCGGCCCGCGCGAGCGACTGCTGTGCCCGGGGTACATCAATTTGGCCCGCCGGTTCAACGGTTTCGGCGAGCACCGTCACGCGATCGGGGAGCACTTCGGCGAAACCCCAGGCCACGGCGAAGCGATGAGTCTGGCCGCTTGACCGAAATGTAATTTCGCCAGCGCCAAGCTCGGTGATGAGAGGCGCATGTCCCGGCAGGACCCCGAGATATCCGTTTCGGCCCGGAATCTGGACTTCTTCCGCGCGGTCCTGGACCACCATTTTTTCAGGGGTCACGATTTCAAGTTGGATAGTATCTGGCATCGGTTGTGGCTCGTTGTTGGTCTTCGTTGTTGCTTGTTGGCAGACCATACTGCGGTCCTGACGACCAACGAACGAAGACGGTTTTCACGCCGCTGTGTTCAATTTTTCGGCCGCTTCCAGAACCTCGTCCAGTGTGCCCTTCATATAAAACGCCTGCTCGGGTATCTCGTCGTGCTTGCCTTCGACGATTTCCTTGAAGCCTTTGACGGTGTCCGCGACTTTTACATAACGGCCGGGGGCTCCCGTGAACTGTTCGGCCACGTGAAATGGCTGTGACAGAAACCGTTGAATCTTGCGAGCGCGAGCCACTGTCAGCTTCTGGTCTTCGCTCAATTCGTCGATGCCCAGAATCGCGATGATGTCCTGCAAGTCCTTGTAGGTTTGCAGCGTCTTCTTGACGGACTGTGCGACATCGTAATGTTCGTCTCCTACAATTCTTGGATCAAGGATGCGTGAGGTGGAAGCCAGCGGATCGACGGCAGGGTAAATTCCAATCTCGGTCAGAGCGCGCGAAAGCACGGTCGTCGCGTCCAGGTGAGCAAATGCCGTCGCCGGCGCTGGATCCGTGAGATCGTCAGCAGGAACGTAGATGGCCTGGACCGACGTTACCGAACCCTTTTTGGTGGAGGTGATCCGCTCCTGCAACTCACCCATCTCGGTGGCCAGGTTGGGTTGGTACCCTACCGCGCTCGGCATTCGTCCCAGCAGCGCGGAAACTTCTGATCCCGCCTGAGTGAAGCGGAAAATATTGTCAATGAAGAGCAGAGTGTCTGCGCCTTCTACATCACGGAAGTATTCGGCGACAGTGAGCCCGGTCAGCGCCACCCGCAGACGAGCGCCCGGCGGCTCGGTCATTTGCCCATAGATCAGGGCGGCTTTGGATTTATCGGGATTGCCGGGTGTGATCACGCCCGACTCGCTCATTTCCAGCCATAGATCATTGCCTTCACGGGTTCGCTCGCCGACGCCTGCAAACACGGAAAAACCGCCGTGCTGCTTGGCCACGTTGTTTATCAATTCCATGATGACGACGGTCTTGCCCACGCCCGCGCCGCCGAACAATCCGATCTTCCCGCCCTTCAAAAATGGCTGAATCAAATCGACCACCTTGACGCCGGTCTCGAACATCTCGGCGGTCGTGGCCTGGTCCTCGAACAGGGGAGCGGGACGGTGGATGGGAAGCCGCTCGTTGGACTGAATAGGTCCCAGATTGTCCACCGGTTCGCCGATGACGTTCATCACCCGTCCCAGCGTGCCGTGTCCGACAGGAACGGAAATTGGCCCGCCGGTATCAATGGCCTTCATGCCGCGAACCATTCCGTCCGTGGGTTCCATGGCGATGCAGCGCACCCGGCCCTCGCCCAAATGTTGCTGAACTTCAAGAATGACATTGATGGGCTGCGGGACATTGAAGCCATCGCTGACGACGCGTACCGCTTCGTAAATCGGCGGCATTGCAGTTTTGGTGAACTCCACGTCCACCGCGGGACCGGTAATTTGAATTACGTGTCCGACATTTTCCGGCATAAGACCTCAGTTTTTAATGCGGGCGGTGAGCATTCAGTCGCTGAAGTTGGCGTAGACGCCCGCTGAATGCCTCACAATGCTGCTGCTCCGCTGACAATCTCAATAATTTCCTTGGTGATCTTCGCCTGGCGCGCCCGGTTCATGGCCAGCGTGAGCGAATCGATCATGTCACTGGCATTGTTGGTCGCCGCTTCCATGGCCGTCATACGCGCGGCGTGCTCGGCGGCAATCGACTCCAGCAAAGCGTGAAAAATCTGAATACCGACGTACTTGGGCAGGAGCGCGCGAAACAGCTCCCGCGGAGATTGCTCATAGATGTAATCTACGGGAGCGGCAGCAAAGGCTGCGGCGTGAGCATCGGCTTCCCGGGTATCGGCGGGGCGAATGCTCACTCCTGCTCCCTTCGCCGCTTCCAGGGCCCGTTTCCTCTCTTCCGGTTGCATCTCATCCGACTGCCTGATCTCGGGTGCTCCTATGTGCTCGATGGGCAGCAATTGTTCCACGATCAGCCGTTGAGCAATGACTGATTTGAACTCGTTGTACACGATGTACACTGAATCGATCTCCGCGTGGTTATAGCGCTCAATCAGGCGCTCTGCCAATTCGGACGCAAGGCTGTACTCGATTTTGTTTAGCACTCCGACCTGTTCGCCCACCAATGTGGTGGTGGCCGGACCACCTGAATCTGCCTTCCGAGGCTCCGCCGCCCTGAATCGCCGGCGTAGAAAATCGCGGCCTTTGCGGCCGATGGCCTCAATCTCAATATTGCTGCCGGCCTTTGATTCCAGGAATCGGCTGGCAGCCTTCAAAATATTGGCATTGAAAGCGCCGGCCAAGCCTTTGTCTCCGCTGACGACGATCAACAGCACGTTCTTCTCGGGCCGCCGCACTAAAAGTGGATGCAGGACTTCACCGGTCTCGGCCTCATAAATGTCGGCGCGTGATACCAGCGACTGCAGTACATTGGTAAGCATCTGCGCATACGGCCGGGCTGCGAGGGCGCGTTCCTGGGCGCGGCGGAGCCTTGCGGCCGAGACCATTTTCATTGCGCGCGTGATCTGGCGGGTGTTGATCACGCTGCGAATGCGCCGCCGGATATCGAGAATGTTTGCCATGAAGGCCCGCTCCTAGCGATAAGCTCCCCGTCCAATGCCTCTTCCGCCAACTAAACTACGAAGCTTGCTCGCGGATTGGCCAGAGGGCAGAAACTAGCGGCCTGCTGCTACCGCCTGCCGCTCAGCCACATAGGAGCCTTTGAAGTCTTTAATCACCTTTGTCATCTCGGCCTTGAGGCCGTCATCGAGAGTCTTCTTTTCCATAATCGTCCGCAAAACCCCGGGGTTCGTGGCGTCCACGTAACGGTATAGCTCAGATTCAAAGTCGCGCAACTGATCGACCGGCATGTCGTCGAGGACTCCGCTGGTGCCGGCGAAGATCATCAAAATTTGTTTTGAGAAGGGAAGCGGTGAGTACTGCTTCTGCTTCAAAACCTCCACCAGTCGCTGGCCACGGTTGAGCTGCGACTGGGTGGCTTTATCGAGATCGCTGCCGAACTGCGAGAATGCGGCCAGCTCGCGGTATTGCGCGAGCTCCAGCTTCAGAGTGCCGGCAACCTGGCGCATAGCTTTGATCTGAGCGCTGCCGCCGACGCGGCTGACAGAAAGCCCAACGTTGACCGCCGGGCGCACGCCCTGGTTGAATAAGTCGGTCTCCAGATAAATCTGACCATCGGTGATGGAGATGACATTCGTCGGAATGTAGGCCGAAACGTCTCCGGCTTGCGTCTCAATGATCGGCAACGCGGTGAGCGAACCACCGCCTTTCTCATTGCTCAACTTGGCCGCGCGCTCCAGCAGCCGCGAGTGAAGGTAGAAAACATCACCGGGATAAGCCTCCCGGCCGGGTGGACGGCGCAGCAACAGCGAAATTTCGCGGTAGGAGGCCGCGTGTTTCGAAAGATCGTCGTAGATCACCAGCGCGTGACGCTTGCTGTCGCGGAAGAATTCACCCATCGCGCACGCCGAATACGGAGCGATGTACTGCATGGGCGCAGGCTCGGAGGCGGACGCCGCGACTACGATGGTGTAATCCATGGCGCCGTAGTCAGAGAGAATCTTCACGACTTGCGCGATAGAAGAACGCTTCTGCCCGATCGCGCAATAAATACAGATCAGGTCATTGCCCTTATTGTTGATGATGGCGTCGATGGCAATGGCGGTTTTGCCGGTCTGGCGGTCGCCGATAATCAGTTCGCGCTGGCCGCGGCCGATTGGGATCATGCTGTCAATGGCCTTTAATCCCGTCGCCATGGGTTCACGCACAGGTTGCCGCTGAATAACGCCGGGGGCCAGGCGCTCCAAAGCAATAAATTCCGACGTCGCAATCGGGCCTTTGTCGTCGATTGGCTCGCCGAGGGAATTCACGACACGACCGATCATTGCATCGCCGACCGGAACGCTCATGATGCGGCCGGTGCGCTTCACCTCGTCCCCTTCCTTGATTTCGGTGTAGTCGCCCAGCAGCACTACGCCCACCTGATCTTCTTCCAGGTTCATGGCAATGCCAGCGATATTGTGCGGGAAGGCGAGCAGTTCGCCCGCCATGACTTTTTCCAGGCCGTGGACACGGGCGATGCCGTCGCCCAGCGTGACGACCGTCCCGACCTCATCTACAGCAATATTTGACTCGTAATTCTCAATCTGCTGCCGGATCAGCTGTGTTATTTCGTCTGCTTTGATTTGCATAAAATTCGACTTTCAGCGCTTAGCCCTTTTTGCTCCCAGCTCCTTAAAAACCGCTGCTGGCCAGCTGTTCTCGGATTCGTTCCAGTTGCCCTTTCACCGAACCGTCATAGATGGTGCTTCCCACTCGGGCTACGGCACCGCCGAGGATCTCCCGATCGCGAGTGTAGGTTGCACGAACTTTTTTCCCGGTCAGGCGTGAAAAATCCCGCTCCAGCCGGCTGCGCTCTTCGGGCCCCAATTCACGTGCCGTTGTAATCTGGGCCTCCGCAAATCCCAGCCGGTGGTTCAGTTCCTGGGAGAACTGGGCCACGATCTCGCTCAGAAATTTCGTCCGCCCGTGATCCATGATCACCGCCACAAAATTGCGTACCGGAGGGGAAATCTTCGCTCGTTCAACGATGCCGTCCAGCACGGCGCGCTTCTGGTCCGTGGGAATTGTAGGCGCCTCCCACACATCTCTTAATATCTTACTTTCACTTACCAGCTCTGCAATCTGCTGCGCTTCGGCCAGAGTGGCGGCAGCGTCGAGGTGCTTGGACATGACCACGTCCGCGAAGGCTCGCGCGTAAGTATTTGTGACAGTCGCCATTTAGACTTTCCGCCCCGGGCCACCATCGCTCGAGAGTTGCTGGGCGAACCTGCGCACCAATTTCTCGTCTGTAGCGGTGTCCACACGAATCTGCCTGGAAGCGAGCGAGACCGCGAGGTCTGCGGCATACGCAGTCAGTTCCCGCCGCGCCGCTTTCGCAGCAGCCACAATCTCCTGCTCGGCGGATTCGACAACTCTTCGGACTTCCTCCGCCGCAGCCATCCTGGCTCGTTCTTCCTCGGCAGCTGCTTCTTTTTCCGACGTGGTACGCATCTGGCCGATTTCGTCGTCCAAGCGAGCCAGGCGCAATTCAATTTCTGAGATCCGGCGATTCGCGTCATCACTGGCCTTGCGCGCGTCTTCCAGTGATTTCTGAATTGAAGCCGAGCGGTTGCGAAACATCGCAGGCAGATTTTTCTTGGACGCCCACACGATCACGCCGGCAACGATTGCAAAATTGAGCACCACTGCCAACCAATAGGCGTGGTCCAGACTCAGCCCGGTAATTTTAGAGACTAAGCGCACCGACGCGGATTGCTTGAACTGCGCGGTTTCGTCCTCTCCCGATTCGCCATGGGCGGGCGAGGCATTGGCGGGAGCGTTCTGAGTAGATGGAGGCGCGGGCGTCTTTGCCGTCGGCGAGGTTTGCGTTACAGCGTAAGCCCCCGAAAAAATAACCGCCGCGGTAACCAGAAGTGCGGCCTTTCGGCCCATAGGAAGGCTTTTCATCGCCCACCCGCCGGAGCCTGCGCCAAAGCGGGCGCAAGGATTGTGCGAATGATCTCGGACGCCAGCCGCCCAGCTTCGCCTTCGAGCGATGTTCGAGCTGTCAGTTTGTCCTGCTCCATCCCGGCACGCGCCTCCGCTACCTTGGATTGAGCCGCCTTTCGCGCTTCTTCCATCGCTGCGGCCCGCACTTGAACCGCTTTAGCGCGGCGGGCCTCCTGGGCTTTAAATAGCGCCAGTCTTGCATCTCGAAGTTTTTGCTCGTACTCGGCTGTTCGCGCTTCCGCGGAGGCAATATTCTCGCGCGCCTTCTCTAATGCCCCCTGGGTGCGGGCGTGCCGTTCGGCAAGAATTCGCGCCAGCGGTTTGTGGACCAGAGTCGTGTAAAGCGCAAACAATAAAACGAAGAAAATTACGGTAGGAATAGAGCCGAGCAGTAATCCGCCTATTTGTCTGAGCGTCTCATCCATGTTTTTCTGCTGGGTGTGGACCGGTCGAAAGGACTCTCTGGAACTTATGATTTTAACTTTCCATGAGCATGAGTGTCAATAAAACCCGCGACGGGAGATGCCGCCGAGCACTCAGCGGCGAAGCAGGTAATTCGATGCCACCTCCCGAAATGCGGAGAGATTTTTCCTTTTAAGGGAATCATCCCAGCCCAGTTCTGGCATCATCAGGTCGGCAACGGAAGGCGCCATTTCCAAAGCCGCCGCCGCATTCAGGAAAAGGGCGCGTGTGCGCCGCGCCAGTACATCTTCCACAGTCCGAGCCATCTCATGACGGGCTGCCCAAATCACTTCGGCTTTCACGTAGGGCAGCGTTGGATGCAGCGTTTCCCCCAGCCGCGCATCGCTCTTGATCAACTTAAGAATTTCAATGGCGTCCGACCCATAAACTGCCAGCGCGCCAAATGTTTTTGCCGAAGTATGGAACCCATGGATGTTCAAGTGGTGGGTCATGCATGGTTTTTCCGGCAATTGCGCCAGCGTGGCAGCCTGGTCCACGCAGTCTTCAGCCATGTGCCGGTAGGTCGTCCACTTTCCTCCACAAATCGTCATCAGGGCAGAGCTGTCTATGTGGATTACGTGATCGCGTGCTAAGGCCGCCGTGCTTGCCGTCCCCGGTGCGCGCACCAGCGGCCGGATGCCTGCGAAGACGCTGAGCACGTCCTCACGTTTCGGGGCCTTCGCTAGATACTGGCCTGCTGTGGAGAGAATAAATTCGATCTCCTCGTCCATGGCGATCGGCTCGAGGGCAGAAGAAGATACGGGAGTATCCGTGGTTCCCACCAGTGTGTGACCGTGCCACGGAATCGCGAACAGCACGCGCCCATCGCTGGTGTGCGGAACCATAATTGCGCTTTCGCCTTGCAAGAACTCCGGACCGAAAACCAGATGAATACCCTGACTGGGCATAATCATCGGTGAAGCGGAGGGCTCGGCCGCCTGCCGCAGCCGGTCGCTGAAGGCGCCGGTAGCGTTAATTACTACCTTCGCGGATGCGCGTACCTCCTTGCCGGTTCCCGCATCGTGGGCGATAACGCCATTCACAAAGCCTTGAGTGTCTTTGGTCAGGCCCGTGACCTCGACGTAATTCAGCAGTGTCGCCCCTTGCTCAAAAGCCGTGAAAACCATGTGAATGAGCAGGCGTGCGTCATCGAACTGCCCGTCGTAGTAAACCGCGCCTCCACGCAGGCCTTCGGTCTTGAGAGTTGGCAGGCGTTCCAGAGTTTCCTCGCGGGACAGCAAGCGCGATTTTCCAAACCCATACCTGCCGGCCAGGAGCTGATAAAGTTTCAGGCCAAGACCGTAAAATGGCGCCTCCCACCAGTCGTAATTGGGTACGACAAACGCGAGGTCCCTCACCAGGTGAGGTGCGTTCTGGAGCAGCAGTCCGCGCTCCTTGAGCGCTTCCATCACCAGCGCGATGTTGCCCTGCTCAAGATAGCGCACGCCGCCGTGGGCCAGCTTGGTGCTACGACTAGACGTGCCCTTGCCGAAATCGCTCTGCTCGAGCAGCAGCACGTCGTATCCACGCGTTGCCGCATCGATGGCAACGCCGACCCCAGTGGCGCCGCCGCCGACCACGATCATGTCCCACATTTTCTGATGCGCCGCCACCCGGCGCCACATCTCGGCTCGGTTCATAGCTTCCATCTCATGGGAATGTGATTAATTGATTCCGACAAGCTTCACGATCAGAGCGGCGACACCTCCGCCAACGAGGGGGCCAACGACGGGCACCAGCGCATAACCCCAGTCAGATCCGCCCTTGTCATTGATTGGCAGAACCGCATGGGCGATGCGCGGACCTAGATCGCGTGCGGGATTGATTGCGTATCCGGTCGGACCCCCCAGGCCCAAGCCAATCACCCAGACCAACACTCCCCAGAACCACGGGCTGAAACCCGGCGCCAGGCCTGCGGGCGCCAGAGCCTTGCTTCCGAAGCTGAAGCCAACCACGACCAGGCAAATCGTAACGATGGTTTCGCATACAAGGTTTGCCGGAATATTACGGATGGCAGGCTGGGTGCAGAACACGGCGAGCTTTGCGCCTTTATCCAGCGTCTCTTTCCAGTGCGGCAAGTAAACAATCCACACCAGAATCGCGCCCACGAAAGCGCCCAGCAGCTGCGCCGCCCAGAACAGACCTACATTCGACCAGTTGTTCGACAGTACGGCGACAGCCAGCGTGATTGCCGGATTGATGTGCGCTCCCGGGCTGCCGCAGGCCACCGCTGTACAGATACCCGCTACTACGGCCATTCCCCAGGCGGTGGCGATAACCATCCAGCCCGAGTTTTCGCCCTTCGATTTTTTCAGGAGAACATTGGCGACAACACCATCGCCTAACAGAATCAGCACCAGGGTGCCCATGAACTCACCGAGAAATGGTCCATGCATCGGATAGCCTCTCCTTATTTCGCTGCATTGGGGTGGATTCACCATCCCGGGTGCAGCAGGCCCTGAACGCCTGCACTGAGCTATTAACCATGCAGAACACGTCTCTATTCAGCCCAGTCAAAGGAGCGCGTGACCGCCTTCTTCCAGAAGCTGTAAAGGCGCTCCCGGTTCTTTTCATCCATATGAGGTTCCCAGCGATGATCGACGGACCAATTCGCGGCAAGCTCGTCGGTGTCGCGAAAAAATCCCACGGCAAGTCCCGCGGCATAGCAAGCCCCGAGCGCAGTGGTCTCCTTTACCAGTGGACACACCACCGTCTTCGCCAAAATGTCCGCCTGGAACTGCATTAACAGATTGTTGACGACCATGCCTCCATCGACGCGAAGGAAGTCGAGAGATATGTTCGAATCCTTAGCCATGGCTTCAACGACTTCGCGGACCTGGAAGGCGGTAGCTTCCAGAACCGCGCGGGCGATGTGTCCCTTGTGAACGTAGCGGGTCAATCCGGCAATCACGCCGCGAGCGCTATCCTTCCAATACGGTGCATAGAGTCCAGAAAACGCCGGGACAAAATAAACTCCGCCGTTGTCGCTCGCGGTGGCGGCGAGTTTCTCGATTTCCGCGCTGGTATGAATCAGCCCGATGTTATCGCGCAACCATTGCACCAGCGCGCCCGTAATGGCGATACTCCCCTCCAGCGCATAGTGCGCGGGCTTGGCGCCGAACTTGTATGCCACCGTCGTTATCAGGCCGAACTTCGATGGAACTATTTTTTCCCCAGTATTCAACAGCATGAAACAGCCCGTACCGTAGGTACTCTTGGCTTCTCCGGATTTGAAGCAGGCCTGGCCGACGAGCGCCGCCTGCTGATCGCCCAGATCGCCGGCGATTGCCACATCAAGAATCGCGGGAATCCGTGCATGGCCATAGATTTCGCTACTGGAGACAATCTTCGGCAGCATCCGGAGCGGAATTCCGAAGTCATCCAGAATTTCCTGGTTCCACTCGATTGTGGCAAGGTCCATCAATTGGGTGCGGCTGGCATTGGTGACATCGGTGAGGTGAACGCCGCTGTCGACGCCGCCGGTTAGGTTCCAAATTAAAAAACTGTCGATGGTCCCACCCAGCAGGTTCCCAGCTTCGGCCTGAGTTCGCGCGCCGGCAACTTGGTTCAGGATCCAGCGAATTTTCAGTCCGCTGAAATAGGTTGCCAGCGGAAGACCAGTCTTAGCACGGTAACGGTCCTGCCCTCCATGCGCCGCAGACTCGGCAACGTCCGCGGCAACCCGGGTGTCTTGCCACACAATCGCGTTGTAAATAGCTTTGCCGGTTTTCTTGTTCCAGACGACAGTCGTCTCGCGCTGGTTGGTGATCCCGATCGCCGCGAGATCACCCGGCCGGAGACTGCCAGCTTCCATTGCGCTCTTGATGACGGCTTGCGTACGCCGCCATATTTCCGCGGGATCATGTTCCACCCAGCCCGCCTTGGGATAGATCTGCTGGTGCTCTTCTTGGGCAACGCTTACGATTTTGCCCGCACGGTCGAACACGATGAAGCGCGTGCTGGTCGTCCCCTGATCAATCGCCCCGACATAGCTGGCCATCACTTTCCCCTGACCGTGATCACTGAATACTTTTTCGCGTCCTCATCTTACCGAAAAGCGAGGATAGAAGGGTGCTGCTCGCAAACCGCTGTGCAAAATCTCCTTCGACCGGGTGTATGTCAAAATATCTTGGTTCCAGAACCGGCCAGGACAGCTCCTATGAAAGCTTTTGCGCTTGCACTGTTGTTGTTCTCCCTCTCAGCCGCTGCTCAACAACCAGCGCTCCCCCCGACTGGGCATCCGGGGCTGGACAAATACCGCAGTTCGCGGCTGGCAATTTACGCCGATGATTACGGCGAGCTATCGCGGTATCAAGCAGCAAACTCCGGGCTCCAGCCCCCCGGAGCCGCCGAGGGGCGAGTTATATTCTTCGGCGACTCCATCACCGACGCGTGGAAACTTGAGGATTTTTTTCCCGGGAAGTCTTACATCAATCGCGGCATTGGGGGCCAGACCACTTCCCAGATGCTGGTCCGCTTCCGTCAGGATGTCATTGATCTGCAGCCGATGGTCGTCGTCATCCTCGCGGGAACCAATGACATTGCCGGAAATACCGGCCCCATATCCAACGAGAACATTGAGGCGAACTATGCCACTCTTGCTGAGCTGGCGGGTGCGCACCGGATTCGCGTCATCTTTTCATCCATCCTGCCAATCCATAATTACACTCCAGAGTCGCAGGAGCTCTTTGCTCAGCGCTCCCCAGAGAGAATCCAGGTCCTGAATCGCTGGCTCCGGGACTACTGTGCTGATAGTGACCTCATTTATCTCGATTACTTCAGCCCCATGGTGGACGAGAAGGGCTTTCTGAAACGCGATCTGGCGAACGACGGCCTGCATCCCAATCAAGCAGGCTACGCTACGATGGCGCCCTTGGCCCAGAAGGCGATAGACAAGGCACTGGCGGCAACATTCAGGGCCCGGCCTTGATGAGATAGGGTCGAGACCTACCGTCAATGACGGCTGAAGGTTTGGTGGTTTGGTTGCTTGCTCGAACCTTTTCCATCCGAGCACCGAACGCCGCACTTGAAACCCTTTCTGCATCTATAATTGAGTTGAGTTTCCGACTACCGCGGCCTTCGGGAATACCCAGGTTGCCGGTGGCGGCGAGTGTTCTTGAGAACACTCCAAGGGTGGGGGCGGAAACGCCTGCGCCTCCCGCTTTCGAAAGAAAGCATCGGAAAGGAAACGGCTGCAGGCGCTTCTCTGTCTGCTGTCTCCTTTCCCGAAGCGCTCAGCACTCAGCATTCAGCCCCGAAAGGGTTTGGGCTGGCGCTGGCAGAACGGCTGAGCGCGAATGCTGCTGAATGCTGAATGCCTCTCACTGACAAATTCGGCCGCGCCATCACCGATCTCCGGATTTCCATCACCGACCGGTGCAACTACAAGTGCGTCTATTGCCGCACCGGAAATGAAGGCGCGGTTTACGCCGAGCTGCCATTTGCAGATTACCTGCGCATGGCGCGGGTGCTGGTTTCGCTGGGGATCACAAAGGTTCGAATTACCGGGGGGGAACCTCTGCTGCGGCGCGGCGTGATTGAGTTTGTTTGCGAGTTGGCGAAGTTACGACCTCGGGGGCTAAAGCCCTCATACGATGGCGCCGTTAACCGCACGCCTGAAGGCGTGCCCTTTTACAATCAGCCTCAACCGGCGGCGGCAGTTATGCCGGATGATCCGGACTCTCCACTCGATATCGCTATCACCACCAATGGTCATCTGCTCGCCGATATGGCGCGGCCCCTGAAAGATGCGGGATTAAATCGTATAACCGTGAGCATGGACGCGGTTGATCCCGACCGCTTTGCCCGGATCACGCGAGTGCAGGGTGGATTCGATCGTGTGCTTGCAGGAATGCGGGCCGCGCGCGACTGCGGGTTGTGGCCGGTGAAAGTCAATTGCGTGCTGATGCGCGGTTTCAACGAAGACCAGATTATTCCATTCGGCATGTTCGCCCGCGAAGAGGGCATGATCGTGCGATTTATCGAGTTCATGCCCCTCGCGGAGGACCGGGTCTGGGCCCCTGAAACTGTGGTCACGCTGGATGAAATCTTGACGCGCATGGCGGAGTATCGCCCACTGGTTGAAATCCAGCACAGTCGAAGCGAGACTGCGCGTCGTTACCGCTTCGACGACGGCATTGGCGAAATTGGAATTATCGCCCCGGTTTCGCACCCGTTCTGCGGACACTGCAGCCGAATTCGCATCACCTCCGATGGCAAGATCCGCACCTGCCTGTTCTCCGTTTGGGAGCATGATCTGAACGAATTGATGCGGCAAGGAGCTTCGGATGAGGAACTGGCGCATTTCATCCGTGGAGTGGTAGCCAGGAAAGAAGCGCGTCACCACATCGGCGAAGCGGATTTTGTTCCCGCGTCGAGAACGATGGTGCATATCGGGGGATAAGCCCGCTGTCAGCCATCAGCCGTCAGCAAAACATTTCACCGCGGAGATCGGCGAGACCGGGCGTGTTACGTGATCAAACGACGAGGAACTCTCGGCAGATTGGGCTTCCTTTGTGAACGTCGGTGTCTTCTGTGGTTTATGCCTTCTGGCTGCGATGAGCAGTCACTCGTCCGCGGGGCAGCAAGCCGGCAGCCCCGAGGCCTTTCTCGGCTTCGACCGCAATGGCTATCCCGGCGACATTAACCTGAAAACCCTGCGCCAGACTTTTTCCTTCGCCGGTTACTGGCTCAACCATCCTCCCGGCGAAAAGATAAATTCCTGGACAGGCAAGCGTCCGGCGCTCGATTCGGCTGGCTTCGGATTTCTGGTTCTTTTCAACGGGCGACTGTACAAACAACTGAAGCGCAACCCAGCCGCCCTCGGGCAATTCGATGGTGATGCGGCGGCGGCTTCTGCCCGCCGCGAAGGATTTCCAGAGCACACGATCATTTTTCTGGACATTGAGGAAGGCGGACGCATGCTGCCCGAGCAGAAGACCTACATATACGCCTGGGTGGATGCTGTGACCGGCAAGGGGTTTCGCGCAGGGGTGTACTGCTCAGGCATTCCAGCCAAAGAGGGTAAGACCACGATCGTGACCGCAGATGACATTCACGCTACAGCGGACGGTCGAGACATCACCTACTGGGTGACGAACGACGTTTGTCCGCCGTCTCCGGGCTGCGCATTCGCGGCTCCGCCGAATCCTGCTCAAAGTGGTGTTAGCTTTGCCGAGATCTGACAGTTCGCACAGTCGCCCAGGCGCCCGGATTACGGCGCAATGTGCCGGAATTATGATTCCGGCAATAACTGCTACCCCCCGGGAGTTGATCGCGCGAGCCGTTTGCACGTGGATGTGAACAGCGCAAGTAGCGCCGATCCGTCGCGTGGCTCGGATCACTGATTTCGCGGGCGAGGGCGCCCGCGCCACATGGTCCAAGCTACACGAGCCCAAGCCACACGAGCCCAAGCCACATGAGATCAGCTCCTTGTTGCGCTTGCCCTGCAAACAGGGCACAATACTTGTGATCTTTGGATACTTACTTTCTGGACTGGACAAAGAGTCTCTTTCCGGCATGCTGAGCATCCAATTATTGGCAGCAAGTGGCTTCAACATCCCCGTGGACTGGGCGCCGGGTCGGAATAGCGATGACGCGCAGTGAGCCTACTGGAGCCGCTGGAAGGCTTTCAACATCCCCGTTTCGGAATTGAGCGAGTTCAGCAGGTGACGCACCTGCTGCCATAGCTCGGCTCCGGAGCTGAAAGCGTGAAAACATGGCTACGGCAGCGCAAGTTTGCAGTCTGGAAAACTATCTCGTTCTCCCCGATCACACCATGGACGACCGCATTGGCGCGGCCCGTGAGATCCTCGGTCGAGACCTGGTCATCCTGGGACACCACTATCAACGCGATGAGGTAATCCGTTTTTCTGATTACCGCGGCGACTCCTACAAGCTTTCTCAGCAGGCCGCTCATGCCGGCGGCAAGTACATCGTATTTTGCGGCGTCCACTTTATGGCGGAAAGCGCCGACATCCTCGCCCGGCCGGGACAGATCACAATTCTTCCTGACCTGAACGCTGGCTGCTCCATGGCTGACATGGCCGAAATTACTCAAGTCGAAGATTGCTGGGAGACCCTGGTTCGCGCCGGCGTGACCAACGACGAAGGCGATGGCGTGACACCGATGACCTACATGAACTCTACAGCCGCCATCAAAGCCTTTTGCGGCGAGCGCGGAGGTGTGGTCTGCACCTCATCGAATGCCGCGGGCGCGTTCCATTGGGGGTTCGCCAAGACCTCCAAGCTTCTTTTCCTTCCCGACCAGCATCTCGGACGCAACACCGGATACAAGCTGGGCGTCCCCCTCGATCAAATGGTGGTGTGGGACCCGTACATGCTGAATGGGGGGCTGGACTCGGAGCGGCTGAAAAACGCGCGCGTGATCCTGTGGAAAGGACACTGCTCAGTGCATCAGCGATTTTTGCCGGAGCATGTGGATAATGTGCGCGCAAAATATCCGGGTATCCGAGTGATTGTTCATCCCGAATGCCGCTGGGAAGTTTGCCAAAAGGCCGACGGCATAGGTTCGACCGAAGGTCTGCTGAAGATGATTCGCCAGGCGCCGCCTGGTACCACGTTCGCCGTAGGCACGGAAATTCACCTGGTCAACCGCATGGGAAAGGAATTTGCCGCAGAAGGGAAGAAGGTCATCACCCTCAACGATTCCGGATGCCTGTGCACGACCATGTTCCGCATTTCTCCACAACATTTGTGTTGGGTGCTGGAGAATCTGGTTGAAGGCAACGTCGTAAATCAGATCAAAGTGAAAGATGACGTCAAGCTCTGGGCGAAAGTGGCGCTTGATCGGATGATGGAGATTCAGTAAGGCCGTCATTGGTCATTCGTCGTTGGCCGTCGGCAAATTCACGGCTGCCGGAGCCGTGCAAGTTTTTAGGGAGGACAGAGCTAGATTCCTCCTCTCCATTCGCCATGATCGGAGGAGGTTTTGCCAAACGACCAACGACGAACGACCAACCACGGACAAGCGTTTTGCCAACAACCGACCACCAACTCCAAAAAGGATTAGAATAACTACACGACCCCTATGTCTTCCCGCACCTTCAGTCTCGACGAAGCTCAAGATCTTCTGCCTGTGCTGGAATCGCTTTTGCGCACTTCCATCGAGGGCAAGAAGGTGATGGAGTCGGTGGATGCCGAGTTTCAGGCTATAGCTCACAAGGTCTTCATGAACGGCGGCATGTCATTGAATGTCGCCCACTTCGCTCGGCGCAAAGCGGAGCGCGAGAGGGCCATTCAGCGGGTGAAAGACGCGATGGCGGAGATTGATGCCATTGGGGTGCAGGTCAAGGATCTGGACATTGGTCTGCTCGATTTCCCCTGCGAGGTGGATGGTCAGGTTGTACTGCTCTGCTGGAAGTTAGGCGAAAAGGCCATTACTCACTGGCATAGCGTCAGTGAAGGCTTTGCCGGACGGAAGCCGGTGGACGAGCGGATCAGTAAGGCCAAGCGGGCCAATTAGCAAGATTGAGTTCATCGGCTCTCAGCTATCAGAAATGGGGTTGGGCCGTACGTTTTTTGCCTGCAACTTCCTGTTTGCGTTCCGTTTCTCAGCTAAACCGGGCTGTGTCACACGTTGGTACTGGCCCCTGCGAAAAGGCGGAATTCCTCTGCTACAATTTCTAAGGGCCTTCGGATAACACTGTTTTGGAGGCCTTCGCTTCGATTATGGGGAATTCTGACCAAAAACTATCTCTGATCGCTGCATTGATTGTGGCTTTCCTGCTCGCCATGGGTAGTGGGTGCTCGGGCTTCTTCGTGAACCAGCCGAATTCCCTGGCGGTGACACCCAGCACGTTGTCCTTGGCCCAGGGCGCGACAGGAAGCCTGGCCGCGACGGCGACGTATAATAGCGGTACCAAAGACGTTACCAAGAGTGCTAATTGGGTTAGTTCAAGCCCTTGCGCGACCGTGAGTGCAGGCGTCGTAACCGGCGTCGGGCCTGCTTCCAATGTCACGATCACCGCAAGCGTGGCCGGGGTTAGTGCCACCGCCACGGTAACTGTGACGGGCACCCAGTCTCTGATCATCACGCCTGCCAACCAGACCTTCACCCTCGCAAACACTTCCAGCACGCAATTCACAGCCACGCAAAACAGTGTTGACGTTACCAACTCGGCGGCATGGACATCGGGTAACTCATCCGTAGTCACGTTCTCGTCCACCACCCCGGGATTGGCGACTTTTGCGGCAGTTGGAACCACCACCGTTACCGCCTCCCTCACTTCCGGAACGTCCTGCGCGAGCGGGTCAACCAACGTTACCGTGCAGTGAATCTGCGTCACTGAATATTGCCTGATCCCGACACTGGCGACCGCTTCGGTAAAATAAGGCCACGCTGAATCGCGGCAAAAACTTGGCTGAATCCGAAACAGGCCTTAACGCGGCGTCCGCGTCTGGGCGCGCGGCTCCGACTGGCTTTGGCCCTCTTCTGCTGATCGCTCTCTGTTTTGGAATTTTCGCGGGGCTGGTCGAAGGCTCGGGGCTGATCCTGTTTCAACGATTAAATTGGCCGAACTGGGGCGCGATGTTGCACGTTTCGGCGCCGATCCTCTGGATTTCGCCGCTGATTGATGTTGCATTCTTTTTTTTGCTGGCCTGCCTGGTCGAAATCGTTGCCAAAATCTTCCCTAGGATTTCGCGAATCGCGGTCGCAACCTTTTTTCTTACTTTCCTGAGCGCGTACGATTGGTTGACTTTGACCGCGCGGCTCTACCATCGGGGTTGCCTGCTGCTGGCGCTCGGGATAGCGACTGCAAGTACGCGCTGGGCGGCGCGAAACGCATCCGGCATTATGAGATTTGCGAAGCGCACCTTACCGGCGCTTGTAATTCTCTGGGTAATCGCTTTCATCGCGATTCGCTGGGGCGGCGGCTGGGGTGAAAGCCGGGAATTAGCGAGACTTCCGGCGGCCCAAGTCGGCTCTCCCAATGTGCTGATGATCGTGATCGACACTCTCCGCGCCGACCATTTAGCTTCATACGGTTATGCGCGGCAAACCAGCCCGAACATCGACCGCATCGCTGCCGGAGGCGTGCTGTTTGAAAACGCGATTTCCCCGTCTTCGTGGAGCCTGCCTTCACACGCCTCGTTATTTACCGGCAGATATCAGTTCGAGCACGGGATCGCCGACATTCCGCCGATGACACCGCTCGGGTTGCGCAATCCTCCCATGAACGGCTTGACGACTTTGGCTGAGGTACTCGAGACGCGCGGCTACCGCACCGGCGCCTTCTCGGCAAACCGGGTAAACGTCACCGCGAATCTCGGCTTTGGACACGGCTTTACGCATTTTGAAGACTATTTTCAATCCCCCGCGGACGCTTTCCTGCGTACGCTTTATGGGAGGGAATTTGCGCGCTTTTATCTGAATCGCACCGAGCACAGCAAGGTAAAACGCCTGCTGCGCCGGCTGAAATTCGACCCTCTGATGGATAGATCCGACGAAGGCTCCATCAAGTCGATTGGCGCCCTTGGCGTGCAGAAACGTGCCGCGACTGTCAATCAAGAGCTTCTGCAATGGATTGATTCGGGCCGTGGCAACCGGCCCTTCTTCGGATTCCTGAACTACATCGATGTGCACCATCCCTATGGCGGGCCGCCTTCGTTCAACCAACGCTGGAAAGACGATACCCTGATTGACCAGTACGACGACGGGATCAGGTACGTGGATGATTGCATCGCTGATCTGATGCGCGCACTTCAGATTCGTGGACTGGCCAGCAATACGCTGCTGATCATTACCTCAGATCACGGTGAGTCGTTGGGTGATCACAGCATCGCCTTCCATGGGGAAGCGCTTTACCGCGAGCAGACTCACGTCCCGCTAATCTTCTGGTTTCCGGGGCAGATTCCAGCAGGAGCTCGCGTTCCTACGCCGGTTTCGAATGCGTCCGTTCCTGCGACTCTGGTAAGTTTTTTGAATTTGCCGCCAGTGCCGGATTTTCGCCGGCCGCCGGTTGATGCTCTCTGGAAGAATTCGCCCGTGCAAGTGACGGCCAATGTGCTTTCAGAAGTTGCGCAGCTTTACCCGGCGTCGGACGAAGACATCGCTTCACAAAAAGTGGTTCCGGTCTCAATGGACGGTCCGATGCAGTCACTTGTCACAGAGCGATGGCAGATCATTTCTCACCGAAAATTCGGACCCCAGCTTTATGACTACACGCATGATTCCGCGGAAACGCGCGATCTTTTTTGGTCGAATCAGCATCAGGAGACAGCAGGGGATCTCCTGCTGCAAATGCAAAGTACGATAGCAGGCCACGATACAACCGAGGCCGCAGCGCCCATCGGTAACGGCTTGGCCAACGCGGCTGGGCGAGGGTTTTACCGCGTCGCTGCGGCGCCCGGCTCGATTGTGAATGTTGAATTGCGGCGCGGGATGTCTTCAAACATTAAGGCGGTATGGAGCATCTTCGGCATGGATGGCAAACTGTTAAAAACCTGCAGGAACCCTGGGGATGACGGCCTAGCAAAGCCAGGTGTTTCCGACCTCACTCCAGAGGCGTTTGACGATCTTTGCTTCAGTGCGACAGGCGGCTCAAAGATGGAGATTTTGGTTCCCGGCGCCTCCAGAACTCCCGTAGAATTGTACGTGCGAGTTTCTGACTGGGACAGCAACCAGCTTCCCTCGAATTATGAGATTGCAGTGAGCGGCGCGGCGTCACAATGAGACACGGAGCTTTCATGGGGTTCGATTTAATCGCGCTATACGGCGGGCCCGACCAGGTGATGACCGTCACTTCTGGTATCGCCAGTATTGTGGGCGTTCTGCTCATCTTCTGGAACAAGCTGGTCGCGGCATTCTTTAAATTGTTTGGCCGCTCCTCGCGTCTTGCCGCCCCGCCGGTGGCGACGTACGTAAAGCCACAAGACGGATCCAAGAAGTCTTCCTAGGTCAATCTTTGGCGAAAAAGGCAATCGTCATTGGACTCGATGGGCTGGAACCCTCCATCGTTGAGTCTATGCTGCAGCGCGGCGAGCTCCCAAACCTGGCGCGTATCCGCAAGAGCGGTTCCTATTCCCGGCTGAAGACGACCTATCCCGCGCAGACTCCGGTGGCCTGGTCATCGTTCGCGACCGGAACCAATCCCGGAGGTCACGGCATCTTCGATTTTATCTCTCGCGACCCGGCAACATATCTTCCGGATGCAGCATTGAGCCGCTTTGAGCTTCCCAAAAGCATGTTTGCGCCGCCACGAGTGGTGAATCAGCGCCGGGGTGTTCCGTTGTGGCAAACGCTCTCGCAGGCCGGAGTTCCCAGCGTAGTGTTGCGTTGTCCGTGTACCTTCCCGCCGGATGATTTGCAAGGGCGCATGCTTGCCGGAGTCGGGGTTCCAGACCTACGAGGCAGCCAGAGCAAGGGCACGTTTTACACCCAGGATAAGAACGCGCAGTCCCGCGAAAGCGAGCTGGTTGTAGTGCTTGGACCGGGATCCGATCTGAAGACCGGCATCATTGGACCGCGAAACACGCGACAGTCTCCGGCGGCAGATACGACCTGCGAAATTCGGGTGCAGGTAAAAAACGAAGGGCGTGGTTTGGTCATCGAAACCGGCGGAACACCGGCACGGATCGAAGTTGGGGAACACTCCTGGAGCGAGTGGGTCCGCTTTAAATTCAAGTTTTCCATGTTGCAGTCAATCACAGGGATCGCGCGATTCTATATGAAGCAGATTGCGCCGCAAGTCGAATTCTATGTCTCGGCCGTTAACTTTGATCCGGCGGCGCCCATGTTTCCGGTATCGTCTCCAGCGCATTACGCGAAAGAGCTGGCGGCTGAAATCGGCTTGTTCTCAACCTTAGGGATGGCGGAGGACCACAGCGCTCTGAACAATGGGCGTCTCGATGAGACGGCGTACCTGGCGCAATGCGAACTGGTTCTGGAAGAGCGGGAGCGCTTGATGCGCTTCGAGCTGGATCGCTTCAAGGAGGGTTTTTTCTTTCTACTCTATGACACACCGGACCGGGTGCAGCATATGCTCTGGCGATTTCGCGATCCCGAGCACCCGGGCTACGAGCCCGATCTGGTTAGCGATTATTCAACCCTCATCGAGCAACATTACGCGCGCTGCGATCGCCTGCTCGGCCCGGTTCTCGATAAAGTAGATGAGAACACGTTGCTGCTGGTGCTTTCGGACCACGGATTTAATAGCTTCCGCCGCGCCTTCGACACGAATACATGGCTCTGGCAAAACGGACTACTTGCTCTCAAGAATGGCGGCAAGCCGGGGGAAGATCTGGGAGAGGGTTTTGCCGCAGTCGATTGGTCACGCACCTACGCGTATGCTGTCGGCTTGGGCGGGATCTACCTAAACTTTAAAGGTCGTGAACGGGAAGGCACTGTTGAAGAAGGCACGGAAGCCGAACGGGTTCGCAATGCGATCCAAACAGGTCTTGCTGAACTTCCCGATGCCGCCACTCAGCGCGTGGCCGTCCGCAGCGTTGCGCGCAGGCAGGATCTTTATACCGGACCGTATGCCGCAAACGCGCCTGATCTACTGGTGAATTTCTGCGCAGGATTTCGGGTTTCATGGCAGACTGCAATCGGCGGATTTGCCAATGCACTGATTGCCGATAATACCCGGCGCTGGAGCGGAGATCACATTGTCGATCCGGATGCAGTGCCAGGAGTCCTGTTCGCCAACCGCAGTCTGGCCCGTGGTGGCGCAAGCATGATTGACCTCGCGCCGACGATCCTGAATCATTTGGAAGTCCCGGCAGCGGAGACCATGGAAGGAACGTGCTTACTCTGAATGAAAATTTGTGTACTCGGACTCGACTGTGCCGCGCCTCAAGTAATTTTCGGCGATGAAAGGCTGGTGAACCTGCGCCGGCTCATGGATGCTGGAGTATACGGACGCCTGGAAAGTGTGATTCCGCCCATCACGGTTCCGGCATGGATGTGTATGTGCACCAGCCAGGACCCGGGTTCGCTCGGCGTGTATGGCTTTCGCAATCGCACTGATTTCTCCTATGAGAAGCTCGGCTTTGCCAACTCCGCATCCATCAAGGCAATGGCGATATGGGACCAACTGGCGAGAGAAGGGAAGCAGTCAATCATCGTGGGAGTGCCGCCCAACTATCCTCCCCGCCGCATTAACGGCATCAGCATTGGATGTTTTCTTACTCCGGACACGACCAAGAACGACTTCACGCATCCCGCAAACTTCAAGGCCAAGATCAATGAGCTTGTGGGGGAATATCCGGTAGATGTAAAAAATTTCCGCACCGACCGCAAAGATTGGCTGAAGGAAGAGATCTTCCGTATGAGCGAGAAGCAATGGCAAGTCGTCCACTGGCTGTTGAAAGAACAGCAGTGGGACTACTTCCATTTCGTGGACATCGGATTGGATCGCATGCATCACGGCTTCTGGAATTTTTTTGATGAGAAGCACGTGCAGTTTCAGCCGGGCAATCCTTACCAGAACGCGATACCGGATTATTATTTGTGGCTCGACCAGCAGATTGGCAGGGCCCTTGAGCTGCTTGACCAGGACACGTTGGTATTGGTCGTGTCAGATCATGGCGCGCAAAGGCTCGACGGAGGAATCGCGATCAATGAGTGGCTGATCCGCGAAGGGCTTCTGGTTGTGAATGAGTACCCCGCAACCCTGACTCCATTCGAGAAGCTGAACGTAAACTGGAGCAAGACGCGGGCGTGGAGCGAAGGCGGATATTATGCTCGTATTTTTTTTAATGTGCAGGGCCGCGAGCCGCTAGGCGTGATTGCAGCTACGGAGTATGAGAATTTCCAGAACGAAATGAAGGCGCGTATGGAAGCGCTGACCGATGACCGCGGGCAACCGCTGAATTCACTGGTATTCAAGCCCCGGGAGCTCTACAGGAACGTGCGCAATGTCGCGCCCGATCTCATTGTGCATTTTGGCGGACTCTACTGGCGGTCGATTGGCACGGTCGGCCATGCTGCCATTCACATTCAGGAAAATGACACCGGTCCGGATGGTTGCAATCATGCACAGTATGGAATGTTCATTCTGGCCGCGCCCAACTGCCCGTTGCATGGCGAATATGAAGGCGCGCGACTGCTGGATATTGCCCCCACTCTGCTCGACCTCGCCGGTTATGAGATTCCAGACACCATGCAGGGGCGATCTCTGGTTGCCGGCATGGAGAAGAAGACTTCAGGCGCAGGGCCAGGGGATGAGCAAATTATCCACGACCGGCTTGCCGGGCTGGGATACGTCTAGCGCAGTCCTGAACATAAGACTCATTTGCTTTTCTTCTTCCCGAAGAGACCGGTTATAGCATTTACCACTCCTTGTCCGTTTTCTCCGCCTGGGATCTGCGAACCAAGCTGGTTTTTGAGCTGGCTGCCTAGTATTCCTTTAACATCGGGAACAAACTTCGGGTCGGACGCCGTACCTTGAATGAAGAAGGGTATACTGCCGCCCTTGCCGCTCATGCCCGCCATCTGCGAAAGCCCACTGACAACTGTTCCACTGAGGTTGGCGGTCATTTTGTAATCCAGAGCATTTTGCGGGCTCACGGCGCCATTGCCGGTAAGTGTGCCGATTGCCGGAATCACCAGGTTTACGTTTTCGGTCTGGATCCCCGCAGGAGCAACATGAACGTTGGAGCTAAAGGTTTGGATAGGTGTATCTGATCCGGTCTTGGCTCCGCTCAGTGCGGAAATGGCTGCGAGCTTGGAACCCATGTCGAAATGGGCCAGCTTAGTATTTAGAAGCTTTACCGGTCCAGCGATAACCAGTTTTTCAACCGGCCCATTCACGGAGAGGTCCGCCGAAAGTGTTCCTCCCTGGAGCGAGGAACCGGAGGGTAGCGTGACCCCCAGCGCCGGCAAAAGGGTTTCGAGATCATCCACCGGCATATTGTCAGCGTTCAACTTCATGTTGAGGATAGCCGACTCGCCGTGAAGGTCATAGCTGCCGCCCAGTTTCGCGACCGCCTTGCCGACACTGACGTCTGTTTGAGAAAGTTGCCCGGTCTGTTTCTTCAGTTCGTAGGTAGTGCCGTAATGCATCGAAACCGCGCGTTGCGCCGGCGTGCCTTTGGTTGATAGCTTCAGCCTTTCGACTGTGGCATTACCGCTGCTGTGTGCCTGGTTACCATCAGAAGTCACAGTCCCGTTGAAACGCGCAACTCCTGCGATTCCTGAGCTCGGCTCGACGGAGCCAGAGGCCACCAAATCCAACCCCTTAACGTCCAGCTTGGCTTGAAATGGCGTGAGCGCTGCGTCGTTAGCATCAATCGGCCCGGCAGTGCCGTCGAGCTTCACCGTTCCTCCGCCCGGGAGATCGGCGGTCAAGGTAAAAGGGAATTGCGAGCTGAAGGAGAAATTACTGACGCTAACGTTGACGTTGCTATAAACGTGCGCCTTGGCCCGCGTCGCAGCATCTTCCATCGAAATCTGGCCATCCTTGATGTTCAGCTTCGCGACAGAAAGGTTCTGCTGGAAGGACTGTTCCTGAGGCGAACCCGCGCCCCCTTGTGGCGTGGTAGATTGCGCCTTGCCCGTTTCCGGCCGGTTGCCGCTCTTAACATTCTCCGCCGGTTGACCCGGCCTCGCAGCCGCGGCATTCGGGGAGGCAGCTTGCTCGCCCTTCTTGGCTGGGCTGGCGTTGCCCAAGGTCGAGAAGTTCCACTTCCCCGACCGGTCCCGAAGCAGCTTCACTTGCGGCTCCGACAATGTAAGGTCGGTGATGTGGAGTGTTTTCGAGAAGACGAGTGGAACCACCTCGACCCCTACGCCCAAAGAAGGGGCGCGAATGAACGGATCGCTGCCGAAGCCCGGATCATCGGCGATAGCGATGTTCTCTGCTGCCAGGCTGCCAGAAAAAATCGAGAGGCGGAGATTGCCGACCGTGACCTTTCGTCCCAGAGCGTTCGTCAACTCTGATTCAATGCGCGGCCGGAAATCATTCACATTGATCACAAAGGGCAAGATCAGAACGACCACAATCAGAACAGCTACGATAATTCCAATGATCTTCAGGGCTCGCTTCATGGGATGAACCTCCGTTTGCGGCTTGCTGTTGGATGAGTCAAATCTGTATGAAGGTGGGCTGGAAACCTCGCCGGTGTACCAAAAAGGTCAGGATTCCTGCTGCAACTCCGCAATTGGTCCGGTATGTTGTTCTGGGCGCAGAGTCGCGCAGTCCGTGCAACGGATGACAGGACCACGCTTCGAGTGCCAGGAATTGCCTCGTACTTGACAGTGGTACATCTCTCTGCTGTAGTGTCCGGCACACAAGCTGCAAATTCAAGCGCCGAAGGCGGAGTAGCGGTGGTCACCATTCGCGAAGTGGCACGAGAGAGCGGTTTTTCCTCTACCACCGTCTCCATTGTGCTCAACAATGCGCCTCTGGCCCGCTATATTCCTGAATCCACCAAAAAACGAATTGAGCGCGCCGCAAAAAAACTCGGCTACCGTCCCAATCTTTTTGCCCGCTCGCTGCGCAGCAGGCGCAGTCACACGGTTGGAGTGATGGTCTTCGACATGACCGATCCCTACTGCACGCTGGTACTGCGCGGCATCGAAAACACCTTGTACCAATCTTCTTTTCTTCCCATCCTTACCGACGTACATAACGAACGCAGCCGCTTCGAGCGCTATCTGGAGATGCTGCTTGACCGGCGCGTAGAAGCTCTGATCGTGGTTGCCAACTGGCTCTTCGTGGACATTGACGTGCTCGGAGATCTCGAGAAGAGTAATATTCCCACCGCAATGATCGGACGCGAGCTCGAAGCCGGCAGCATTAGTTCCGTGATCGTGGACAACGAACTGGGCGCCCGCTCGGCCATGGAGCACTTGTACTCGCTCGGCCACCGCAAGATCGCCTTCATTCGCGGACCGCGGCGCATTACTGATAGCGCTCCGCGGTGGCGCGGAGTTCGCACCTTTGCCAAAGAAAATGGGCTCAGCATTGATCCCGAGCTCGTGCTCGAGTTGCCGGAATCGAGCGATCCGCTATCCAGCTTCGATGCCGGTCAGAAGCTGGCCGAAGAACTTTTATGGAGAAAACATTCCTTTTCCGCGCTTGTGGCCTTCGATGACATGACGGCCTTCGGGGCAATCCGAGCGTTGTCCAAGGCAGGAGTCAGGGTGCCAGAGCAGTGTTCTGTTGTTGGATTCGATGACGTAGCTCCTTCGAGCCTGGTGACGCCATCACTTACCACTATCCGGCAGCCGATGGCGGAAATGGGAAAGACAGCCGTCGGCCTGGTAGCCGAAGGCATTAGCGCCGTCCAAGAGAAACGTAAGATTCCCGCGAAGCACCGCAAGTTACTGCCCGAACTGGTAGTTCGCGATTCCACCTGCCCGACAGTCTAAAAAAACTCTGTGCTCGCGACTTTTTCGCTGTAGATCGGCTTTTAGTTCATGGTGACCCAGCGCTGTTCGCGTGCGCTTTGGGCGACGGCTTCGCACAGGCGTATCTCTTCGTGTCCGGTTTCGAAGGTGGGAAAGCTCCGCACCTTAGAGAAATCGCCGGCGCCAATGTAGGCGTAGAAATCCTTGAAAAGTTGAACGAACGTGTCGGGGTAGCCTTCGGCGTGGCCGCCCGGGTAGGCCGCGTATCCGCGTGTCTCCGGGCTCATGAGCGACGGGTCTTTAATGATCTCCTGGTTCGGCTCGCGCCTGCGGCCAATCCACAAGGTATTTGGATCCTCCGAGTTCCACGCCAGCGAACCCTCCGATCCATCGATCTCAAACCATAAGCGGGTCTTTCGTCCGGCGCTGATCTGAGAGACCGTACACACTCCATGCCCGCCAGCTTCGAAATGCAAAAGGATAGAAGCGTAATCGTCGGTCGTGACCTTGAAGTCGTCGGTGGCCCCGGCGCTTTGCTGGAAGGTTTGCACGCGTCCGCGCGGGCGCTTTCTAACGGGGATGACCGTGGCGAGATCGGCGCAGAGTTCGATTACTTTCTTGCCCGTGATCCACGTCAGCAGATCAAGCCAGTGGGTTCCAATATCCGCCACCACCCTCATATCGCCCCCAAGTTCAGGTTGCAGGCGCCAGTTCCAATCGGTGAGGTAAAGAAGCCAATCCTGCAGGAAGCTGCCGTGGATGAGCCGCGGTTCTCCGATAACTCCTCGCTTTACCAGAGCATGCGCTTCCTGGCAGAGCGGGTAATACCGAAGATTGTAGGTGACCCCGCCGACCAGCCTCAGCTTGCGTGATAACTCGATAAGAGAGCTGCTCTGGCGCGTATCCATGGCCAGCGGCTTCTCGCACATGACATGTTTCCCCGCCTCGAGCGCGGCTTTCGCTTGCTCGTAATGCACGTGATTGGGCGAACAGACATGAATTGCGTGTATGCCCGCATCGCGAACCAGTTCCTCGAGAGACGAATAAGCCTGCTCGATCCCGAGCTCATGAGCCGCTTCACGGGTGCGTTCCGCAGATGACCCGAGGATTCCGCGCACCGGAATACCCAGGCGGCGCAAAGCTTCGAGGTGCGCTTTGCCCACGAATCCCAGTCCAATGATGGCAACGCCAATCGGCATATTTATCTGACCGCCACCTGCTCCGGGACGGGAGTTACCCCTGCAAGAGCCTGCTCGAGATCAGCAACGAGATCATCGGCATTCTCGATTCCAACGGAAAGCCGGATCAATTGCTCAGTCACTCCCATTTTTTGCCGATGCTCCGGCGAAATCATCATGTGCGACGTAAGGACGGGGATGGAAACCAGTGATTCAACCCCGCCCAAGCTGGGAGCCAGGGTAAAGAGGTGCAGAGCTTCACTCAGGCGCTTAGCGTCTTCTCCCGTGCCCTCTACTTCGAAGCTGAGCACGCCACCGCCGCCCCTCATCTGCTCTACCGCCAACGCCCGCTGGGGATGACCTTGCAAAAAAGGATAGTTAACGGAGCGTACCTGGCGATGCTGTGCAAGGAATTCTGCGACTCGCAGTGCGCTCTCATTCTGCCGCTCGACGCGCAGCGCGAGGGTCTTGATGCCGCGTAGCAGCAGGAAGGCCGCGTGGGGGTCCATCACGCCGCCGAGCGTGGTGCGGGTCTGCTTGATCTGGTCAATCAGGTCGCGCCGGCCCGCGGCAACCCCGCAGATGAGGTCAGTATGGCCGCCCAGATATTTTGTGCCGGAATGCAGCACCACACCAATTCCAAACTCTACTGGCCGCTGATTTATGGGCGTGGCAAACGTACTGTCGATCATGGTGATCAGACTGTGCTGCCGGGCCAGGGCCACCGGCTTGCGCAGATCAACTACTCTCACCGTGGGGTTGGTGGGCGACTCCAGATAAAGCAGCCTGGTGTTCGGCCGGATGGCGCGGGCATGCTGATCGTAATCGGTGGTGTCAACGAATGTTGTCTCTATGCCCAGCCCCGGCAACCAGCTAGCGAGGAATTTTGTGACCCCGCCATAGATATCGCGCTGGGCCACGATGTGATCGCCAGCCTTCAGCACAGAAAGAATGCTGGTGGTGATCGCCCCCATTCCGGAAGCGAACAGCAGCGCGGCATCCGCGCCCTCGAGTTCGGCGACGGCAGATTCGGCCGCAGTATGGGTGGGATTTCCATAGCGCGTGTAGTACATGTCTGTATTGCTGGCGCGTACTTGCTGCTCGGAATCCGTCACCTGGAACGTGGAGGTTTGAAAGATGGGTTGCGCCATTGGAGCATTGCGCTTGTCGAGACTTGCGCCACCGTGTACTGATTCAGTTTCAGGGTGGAACCTATGGCGTTTCATGACCGCTGCTCCTGTCTGTTCTTAGTAGGTTAACGTTCCGCTGAGCCATCTTCAAGCACAGCGTTCTTCTCTCAGCGCATTTATAATCCACTGCCTGTGGATTTCGGCCTCACAGACCGGGTAGCAATTGTAGCCGCTTCCAGCCAGGGCATTGGACTGGCAACCGCCGAAGCTTTTGCCTCGGAAGGATGCCGTGTGGCCATGTGCGCTCGAAACCGGGCGAAGCTTGAGGCTGCAGCGGAGCAGATTCGAAAGCGGTGCGGGGCAGAGGTGTTCACACAAGCTTTTGACGTGACCGAGGCCGGAGCGGTTCACGAGTTCGTGGAAACTGTGGCCCAAAAACTCGGTGGCGTGGATATCTGCGTGACCAACGCCGGAGGACCTCCTGCAAAAGGATTTCTGGCTGCAAGCATCGAGGAATGGCGCAAAGCCCTGGATGCGAATTTCCTCAGCACAGTTTATTTCGCGCGCGAAGTCATTCCGCACATGCAGCGGAAACGCTGGGGCCGAATCATCACTCTTACCTCAATTGCGACAAAGCAGCCTGTTCCTGATCTGGTCCTCTCAAACGCGGTACGAGCGGCCGTGGTGGGACTGGTCAAGAGCCTGGCGAACGAGTTCGGCAAAGACGGAATCCTGGTGAACAATGTCGGCCCAGGATATACCGCCACCGATCGTCTAAAGGAATTGGCGGTCGCCAGGTCAGCGGCGCAGGGAAAGAGGGAAGACGAAATCTTCACCGCCTGGGCCAGTGACGCGGCGTTGAAACGGGTTGCTAAACCACCCGAGGTGGCGGACGCGATTGTCTGGCTCGCTTCCGAGCGCGCGTCATACATTACCGGACAAACTATCCTGGTGGATGGCGGCGCCTACAAAGGCCTCTAAATGAAGAAGAACCGCTCATCGAAAGCCATGCCGAAAAAGACACAGGAAGCCAGCAATGCCGGGCCTTCGGCGAAGGACAAGCATCTCGTGTTGAAGCGCACGTCAGCTCGCGCGATCCGCACTAGGGCCCAAGTGAAATATCTTCGCTGGAGTGAAGTTGAACTGGAAAACCTAAACCCACTGCTGCAGAGGCAACTGATCGTGGGGCATGAGTTGATGCTGACCCGGGTGCTGCTCAAGAAGGGCTGCATCGTCCCTATGCACAGCCATGTGAACGAACAACTGTCTTACATCCTCGAGGGTGCGTTGAAATTTTGGATTGATGGACGGGAAATCGTGCTGCGCGCCGGCGAAGTACTCACCATCCCGCCGAACATGCCGCACAAGGCAGAAGCTTTGGAAGATACCGTGGATCTCGATATCTTCCATCCTCCGCGAGAGGATTGGATCAACAAAACCGATAGCTATTTGCGCAAATAGCCCCGTCCCCGATGCCTCGATCCGGCTCTGCTATTCTTATTCTTCCGAAATGGCTCAACCGGCAATCAAAACCGGCGCAACTGTGTCTCAACTCCGCTGCATCGGTTGCGGCCGCAATGCGCTGCCCGACCGTTTTCGTTGCGAGTCTTGCCGCGACCTGCTGGAAATCGTCTATCCGGGATGGCAAGACCTCGGGCCGGCTGGACTCGGCGCAGCTGCGCTGAAGCGACTCTGGCGCGAGCGGCGCTCGTCGCTTGAAGCGGTTGACCAAAGCGGAGTTTGGCGATTTCGCGAAATGCTTCCTGAAATCGCAGATCAGCAGGTCATCACGCTTCGCGAAGGGAACACACCGGTTTACGAATTGCCTCGTTGTGCCCGCAGCGCGGGGATCAAACGGCTTTTTGCCAAGCATCAGGGGATGAATCCCAGCGGCTCGTTCAAGGACACAGGCATGACCGTCGCGGCTTCTTTTGCCAGGCAAGCCGGCTACCGCTGGGTTGCGTGCGCTTCCACCGGCAACACGTCCGCTTCCATGGCCGCATATGCAGCGCGCGGCGGACTACGCAGCCTGGTATTGATTCCGGACGGCAAGATTTCGTGGAGCAAGCTGTCGCAGTCTCTGGATTACGGCGCGCTTACCTGTCAGCTCAAGACCGACTTCGACGGTTGCGTGCGCGTGCTTAACGAAGTGGTCGAGCGGATGCCGGTTTATTTGTTGAATTCAATCAATCCCTATCGCGTGGAAGGACAAAAGACGGCGGCCTACGAGCTACTTGAACTGTTCGACTGGGAGCCGCCGGATCACATCATTGTACCTGGAGGAAATCTCGCCAATTCTTCGGCGATTGGCAAAGGGCTCCTGGAAATGAAGCAATTGGGATTTATTTCACGGTTGCCGAAGGTTTCCGTGATTCAAGCCGAGGGCGCAAATCCTCTGGTACGCACCATTCGCGAGGCCGGCGGCAAAACTCTCATTCCCGTGAATGCCGAGACCATGGCCACCGCAATCCGAATCGGCAATCCCGCATCCTGGAAGAAAGCGCTTCGTGTCATTCACGAAACTGACGGCGCGGTTGAGCAGGTCAGTGAAATTGAAATTGCGTTGGCTAAATCCGAAATCGGCGCTGAGGGGATCGGATGCGAGCCGGCCTCAGCCGTGACCTTGGCAGGATTGAAAAAATTGGTAAAGCAAGCGTTTGTTCAACCGGACGAAAGCGTCATTCTGGTGCTTACAGGGCACGTTCTTAAGGACCCCGATTTTACTCTCAAGTTTCATCGCGGAGATCTCTTCACCGGAACCCCCCATGAGCGGCAGAAGGAGATTTTGAAGCCGCAGCAGCGCGCGCCCCTGGTGCTGGAGCCCAGGGTTGAAGCCGTGATTGAACTGTTGCGCTCAGCCGAAAACTAATATCGCGATGCAAGAGTTCAATCTACGCCTGCCGGCTACTTCCGCCAACCTGGGGCCTGCGTTCGATGCCGCCGCTTTAGCCCTCGATCTAACTCTTCGCATCAGGGCCACCAAGTCGAAGAAATTTTCGATTATCGCAACTGGGCGCGAGTCCTCTATCTGCAGCCGTCTCGATAACCATCTGATCCTGACGACCTACCGGGAAATCCTTGAATCCGAAAAGAAGCGGGTTCTCCCTCTTACTTTGGCGATTGACAATGAGTTTCCGATCGGCAAGGGTCTAGGTTCTTCAGCTGCTGCCCGCCTGGCTGGAATAGCGCTCGCCGTCCACTTCGGGCGCTTGCGCTGGAGCAGTACCCGCATCGTGGGTCAAGCCGCCCGCCGCGAGCACCATCCTGACAATGCAGCTGCGTGCTGGATGGGCGGAGTGACCGTGGCCCGCATGAAAGGGGAGCACGATGCCGACTTTGCCCGACTCACCCCCAAAGGAAAGTGGCCGTTGCTCCTCGCTATTCCCGATGACAGCCTTCCCACCAAACAGGCCCGTCAGATTCTGCCGGACAAATACCCGCGTGCTGACGTCGTAGCCAATATTCAGAATTCCATGCTGCTGCTCGCAGCTCTGTTTCAGGGAAATCACCAGCTGCTGGGGTCCGCGCTGGAAGACCGGATTCATCAACCCTACCGAGCCGGACTTTGTCCGCTGTTACCGGCGCTCCGCGACTTCCCAACCGGAAGTGGAGTGCTCGGCGCGGTCCTGAGCGGAGCGGGCCCTTCGGTCCTGATGTTCCTGGATCCTAAGACACGACCGGAGACAACTAAGGGAAGAGTCGAACTCTTCCTCAGCCGGCGCGGCTTCAGGCCGGAGTTGGTACTGACCTCGATTGCCAAACGGGGAGGGGAAGCGTCGTTTCTCAAACTGGCCCGCTAGAAAATTCAGGCACGGCGGACTTCATGGAGTACTTCATCCAGAGCGCTGATAAGCTGACGGGTGCGGCTAGAGGCTTCCGAACCGCCGCCCTCCGCCTTCCGTCGAAGTAGATGATATTCATCCGCGATATTAAGAGCGGCTAGCACCGCCAGGCGCGAGCTATCTACCGTATGTGTCTGCTCGGCTACGGCGCGCATTTTCGAATCCACGTATTCCGCCAGCTTTAATATGTAATCAGGGTCGGTGCCACGAAGGTTATACCCCTGGTCGAAAATTTCCACGCGGACGCTGCCATTGTTTGCGTCTTGAACCTGCGGATGTTTCGTAGCTGTGGCCATCGTTACTCCAGTTTTACCGCGCTCTCCGGTTTCCGCCGGCTTCAGCTGGCCGCCGGCTCCTCCGCGATGCGGTCGATCTGCACCATCATCTTCTCCACGCGCGAGCGGACCTCTTCTCGTTCCTTGCGCAAACCCACCATCTCTTTGCGCAAGCTCTCGACTTCATCCTCGCGTTCCTCGAGTTGCTCGCGCACACGCTTCAAGTCCCTCTCAGCCACGGAGCGCGCTTCCCGAGCTGACTTATACAGCTCAATAGTGCGATAAACCTTGTCTTCAAGGGCCTGAAAATCGTCTGCCGGAACCTGCTGAGATACCTCTTCTGCCATTCGTAAGCTCATGATTGCAATTTTCCCAGGAAAAGAATGGTGTTCGTGAGCGCAGTATACTCCAGAAATCCTGTGGGAAATTTACTCTGAAAATAAGATTTTAGTTTCTAGGTTCTTTCCAGTGCCGCTTCGAACGCGTCCAGTGAAAGCGAGCGCAGCAGGTTGCGGCGCAGCCCACGTTCGACGTCGGCGAGCCGTCCGGCAGCAGACGTCAGCCATCCGAAATTCGCCGTTTGCGCCAGCTTCTGCAACTGCGGGAGTAGATCGAAATTCCTGACGAGGTCCGGCGCATTGGCTTCGAGAAAGAGCAGGTCCTGCAGTAGCGAATACAGACAGCGCAAAAGAAGCTCGATTTTCTCCCGGCCTTCCGCCCCGGCGCGGTAAGTTTCAGTGACTTTGAAAAGTTCAGTATGCTCTCCCGCGGATAATGCGGTCCTCAGAATTGTGAGCGCATGATCGCGAGCGGAGCGGAAGCCACCCAGGTCAAAGTTCCGTGCCTCGCCAATCGCCCCATCCGAAAGGCGCGCCACCAGACCGCGCTGTTGGGTGGTCAACTCCGTACGTTGCTGTGACAAATAATCTTCAATTTCCCCAACAGAGAGGCTCTTCAAAGGCACGACCATGCAACGGGACCGGATCGTCGGAAGCAACTCTCCGACGTTCTCTGTAAGCAAGAAGATCGTGGCGAATTCCGGCGGCTCTTCCAAAATTTTGAGCAGGGAGTTCGCGGCTTCTTTCATGAAAGCTGAATCGGTGAAGATGAAAACCCGTTCTCGTGCTTCTGCCGGGCGAAAATAAATGGTATCGATGACCCGGCGCACCTGGTCTACTTTGATCATCATCTGCGGCGGATCAGGAGGAATCACCATCACGTCGGGATGAGTCTGAATGAACAGCCTCGTTTCCTTTTTTTCTGTTTCCTTCAGGCCGTCGCGGGCTTCAAGGGCCTCGGCACACCGCGATTCAAGCTCCTCCAGTTGCCCAATCCGCGCGCAATTAGAGCATTGGCCGCAGAAATCCGGCGGCCCATCTATGACCGGCGGGTCCAGACAGTTCATGGTTCGGGCAACCATCGTGGCTAGTGTGTATTTTCCGGAGCCCCGGGGACCGGAGAGGATCACGGCATGGGGGAAACGGTTACGGGCCAGCATATCGCGAATTTGCTGCACGCTTTCCGAGTTGCCGCGAAAATCTGAAAATGGCATGGGATCATTTCACGAGCGGATGCATCAGGGCCAATTTTTTCAAAACTGTCCCGACAATGATTGAGTGTGTCTGGTCAGGGCTGCCGCGCGCATCTACCACGATCACCCTCTCTGGTTCGCGTCTGGCTATTTCCAGGTACGCGTAGCGAACTCGACCGAAGAAAGCCCGATTCTCCTGCTCAAACCGGCCTTCATTGGAAGATTCAGCATTGCCCCGCGCCAGATTGCGACGGCGTGCGCGTTCGACGCTGCCGGCCACGTCGGAATCCATAAGGATGGTCAGATCAGGTTTCAGGCCGCCTCCGAGTAACCGCTGTAAATCGAGAACTAACCCGGCGCCCAGCCTGCGCCCGCCTCCCTGATACGCTTCGCTGGAGTCCGTGAAACGGTCGCAGAGCACGATCTCTCCAGCCGCCAGCGCGGGGGCAATGATCTCCTGGATGTGTTGCGCGCGGGAGGCGAACATGAGGGCCAGCTCGGCCATGGGGTCCAGTCCCGAAGTGCGCTTGTCCAGCAACAACTGCCGGATCTTTTCCCCTGTCGGGGTGCCTCCCGGCTCTCGCGTCACCACGATGCCGAGTCCTTGTGCGCGCAGTTTGCCTGCAAGCCGCTCAAGTTGGGTGCTCTTACCGCATCCATCCAGCCCTTCGAAGGTAATAAATTCACCGCGTCGGGAACTCACCGGGAAATCATATCAGCAAGCTTCCCTGTGCCATCGCCGCCGGCGAGGCCGGCCAAATCGAGCGTTAAAACGTTTCCGTACAGAGTTCTCCCGATGACGCGCAATCATTCGCACTGATATATTCAATCGTTTGCGCGAACCCATCACAGGAGAAAATTCGTGAGAATCTTGCGGTACGCAGCTGTAGTGATTTTTGTGTGCTCAACTTTCGCCACATCATATGGCGCCGCAGTTGCACCTCATTTAACGATTGCTCTGGATGCGAGCGAAGCCGCGCGGAAGATTTTGCGTGCTCGGATCACCATACCCGCCACGCCTGGCACTCTGACTCTCTACTATCCCAAGTGGATTCCGGGTGAGCATGCGCCCAGCGGCCCAATCATGGATCTGGCGGGCCTCAAGTTCACTGGAAACGGGCAACTTCTCAAGTGGCGCCGCGATTTGCTAGACAACTACACAATTCACATCGAAATTCCAGCTAGCGTTCAGGAGGTGCGTGCCAGCCTGGATTTCCTCACTCCGGCAACTTTGGAATCTGGTTTCACCGCAGGGTCCTCCGCGACTGAAAAGCTGGCCGTCATCAGCTGGAACCAAGTCTTGCTTTATCCTAAGGGTTGGACCGCTGACCAACTTACTTATAGCGCCTCGCTGAAGCTTCCTTCGGGATGGAAGTTTGGCACGCCGCTGCAGGTTTCAGCGCAATCCGGTGGCGAGATCCGGTTTGCTCCTGTGTCTCTTTACACCTTGGTGGATTCTCCGGTAATTGCCGGCGAATATCTCAAGATTGTTCCGCTCAACTCTGGCCAGAATCCTCCGGTTGAGATGGACATCGCCGCTGATAGTCCGGCCGCGCTGGATGCGCCGCCAGAGGTCTGGGACCACTACCGCAATCTGGTAAAGCAGGCTGGCCTGCTTTTTGGCGCGACCCATTATCGCGATTATCACTTCCTGTTTACCCTCAGCGATCATGTTGCCCACTTTGGCCTGGAACATCATGAATCGAACGATAGTCGCAACGGTGAACGCACGCTGATCGATCCAGAGCTGCAGATTGGGCACGCGTCGCTTCTGCCGCATGAATACGTCCACTCGTGGAACGGTAAGTACCGCCGCCCAGCAGACCTGGCCACGAGGGATTATGAGCAGCCCATGCAGGACGACTTGCTTTGGGTATACGAGGGCCTCACCCAGTATCTCGGCGAGATTCTTTCAGCCCGCAGCGGTTTGTGGACACCGGAGCAGTTTCGTGAGGAATTGGCGCGGGTGGCGGCGCAGCTCGATCACCGTCCGGGAAGAAGCTGGCGCAATTTGCAGGATACAGCCGATGCCGCGTCTGTTCTTTATTACGCTCCCAAGGGGTGGGAATCCTGGCGCCGCTCAGTGGATTATTACGAAGAAGACGAGCTGAATTGGCTGTGGGCGGATTCGATCATTCGTGCTCAAAGCAATGGCAAAAAATCTTTGGATGATTTTTGCCGCATTTTTCATGGCACACCGGACACGCCTCCCGCGGTGAAGACCTATAACTTCGACGACGTAGTGAATACCTTGAACCAGGTTGCGCCCTACGATTGGCGGAACTTTTGGGCGGAGCGGCTGACCAACCATGGACCAGGCGCTCCTCTCGGCGGAATCGAGGGCAGCGGCTGGAAGCTGGTCTATGACGAAAATCGCTCAGAGATGGTGCGGGCCTGGGAAAACGATCGTCACGAACTGGATGCGTCCTTTTCGATCGGCCTGGTTCTCAAAGATGACGGCGAGATCAACGATACGATTGAAGGGTCGGCGGCAGCACGCGCGGGCGTCGGGCCGGGAATGAAGTTGTTGGCCGTCAACGGTCGCCGCTTTACCTTCGACGTGTTCCGGGATGCTCTAAAGGTATCGAAAAATACCGCCCAACCGCTGCAATTGTTAGTGGAGAATACCGATTACTTCCGAACTTTCAATGTTGACTACCATGGTGGCGAGAAGTATCCACACCTGGTGCGTGACGATTCCAAATCCGATCAGTTGACCGACATCATTCGCGCCCACTGACGCGGTTGATGCATTCGTGACAGGATGGCGCCGGTCCTATTCGGTCCCGATGCCGGCAAAAAGATCAGTCTCTGCCCGGCAAGACCCATTTTCCACCGAGGCAGCCAGATGGAACGTTTCATTAGGACCGCGCTGGCGGACATTTTCCTCAAACAGCGGCCACAGTGGGGACTGACTGTTGTGCGCTCTAAACGCCGCGATCTTGGTGGCCACCTGATTGCCAATCTCGATGACGGCACTGTGGGGCGAGAACGTGATCGGCTCCCGGTTGGGCAATGCAAAGTCGGCGGTGGCGAGATAGAGCTTTTTTGTCCGGTGCGTGACTAAGCTTTTCGAGAGTTGGTCAGGATAGCGATTGGCCCGCCCCGCCCAGTGAAAGGCGAGCGCAGCAAAAGTACCTGCCATCGAGTGATCCGGATGCCCGGTGACCCCTCCCTCCGATCCAAAGGCCAGCATCACATCGGGACGAAAACGGCGAATGTTTAACGTCAGCTCGTATACCACCCGGTTCAATTCCTGCCTGTAGAGCTATCCATCCGGATAGTCCAGCAGGACCGGCCGGTGAACTCCCAGGATTCCGCAGGATTCAGCAAATTCGCCCCGTCGAAGCTCTGCCAGTTCCTGGTCTGTCTTTGCTCCGCCGCGATGCGACCCGGCCTGCCCAGGAGTGAGGCAAACCACCGAAGTCTCAACTCCGAGGTCCGCGTATTTCCGCAGGGTCCCGCCAAAGCTTCCCGCCTCGTCATCCGGATGTGCGGTGATGCACAGCAGCCGATTCATGTGCTGATTTTACCGAATGTGCACAGCTTCGCAGAAATTCTGCAATTCTTTGCCGCCGGAGAAATGGTTACCAGAAACTAGCATCCAAAATAGAATGAGTAGCTGACCAGGGGTCTATGCACGTTTTAATCACTTCCGACACGCTGAATGGTATTTGGACTTATACCCGCGAACTGGTCTCGGGCCTGATAAACCGCGGATGGCGGGTAACCCTGGTCAGCTTCGGCGAGATTCCGATGCCCGAACAAACTAGGTGGATGGACTCTCTGCCTCGTCTTGCATACCATCCTACGGCCTTTCGTCTTGACTGGATGCAGGAAGGGCAGCAAGACTTTCACGAGGCGTCAGCTTTTATTTGCGCGGTGGTGAATGAAGTACGGCCCGATCTTGTTCATTCCAACCACTTGTGCCATGGGGCACTGCCAGTAAAAGTGCCGCGAATCGTGGTTGCGCACGGCGACCTGATTACGTGGTGGAAGGCGGTGCACGGCTGCGAACCGAAAGATAGTAGCTGGTTGAGATGGTATCGCGCGGCAATCACCCGCGGCCTCTCGCGGGCGTCTGCGGTGGTTGCCCCCAGCGAGTGGATGTTGAGCACAATCCGTTCTTCGTATTCTGGCTGCGCGCGGGAACAAGTGATTGCCCACGGGCGCAATCCCATTTTCTTCAACCCCTACGTCGCGAAGGATGATTCGATCCTTACCATCGGGCGCATGCTCGATCCCGCGAAGCAAGTGCACCTGCTTACCCAACACCGCCATTCCGTCTCCGTGTGCGTAGTGGGCGAAGATCGTACGGCGGAAGCTTCCCGAGCGCCGGTTCACGCGAACGTTAGTTTCAGCGATGGAAATACCGGCGTCCAGATCAAAGGGCCACAACCTGAATCTCAGTTGCGCGTGCTTTACAGCCGGGCAGCGATGTTTGCGGGAACATCACGCTACGAGTCCTCGGGAATGGAAATCCTCGAAGCTGCGCTCTCCCGCTGCGCATTAATTTTGAACGATATTCCCTCGCTTCGGGAACTATGGGGTGCCGCAGCCGTATATTTTCGCACCAACGATCCCGAAAGTCTTGCGGAGGCGATACGCATTGTAAGCAGCGACGTCCAAATGCGCCGCAACTTCGCTAATCGCGCCTTTCAACGGGCGCGCGAGTCCTTCAATGCCAATCGCATGACCGACAACTACATTCAGCTCTATCACAGCGTCTCCGCACAGAAGGCGCAAGCCGCCTGAGGCAGGCTAGCGACGGGTCGTCGGAAGCTGGTATCTTCAAGGCCGGAGGAAATCATGCCTGCAATTAGGATTACTGTGAAGAAAAACGGCCCTTATCGCGTCGAAGCTGCCGAAGGTTCCGTAGAACTGGTGGATGCGGATGGCAACAAGTTCGACCTGACCGGCAAACCGGCGTTTTCGCTCTGCCGCTGCGGGGGATCGGTCAATAAGCCTTTTTGCGACGGCACTCATAGTAAGGTCGGCTTTCAAGGCGCGGAATTGGCTGTAAAAAAATCGGATGAGCCTGCACAGAGCTGACACCGCCGGCGGATCCTTCCAGGAAATCAAGTTCTAACCGGCTGCACGAGGGGACGGATGCAAGATCCCAACGACAAAGTTCTGGGAATGGACCGTGGCATCACCCGTCGCGATTTTCTGAATGGGTCCCTGGTTACGGCGGGCGCGGCCCTGCTGCCGCCTCACCTGCTCGCTACCCTGCAACCGGATAGTAATCCCGAAAAATCCCCGGACTATTACCCTCCGGCGCTGACCGGATTACGCGGAAGCCACGCCGGGTCTTTCGAAGTTGCCCACAACGTCCGTGACGGCGATTTCTGGCAGAAGGCGGGCGAGCCTCTCGCAACTGGCGAAAAATTTGATCTGATCGTTGTCGGCGGAGGCATCAGCGGGCTTTCGGCCGCACATTTCTTTCGCAAAACCAATCCCAATGCTCGCGTCCTGATTCTCGACAATCACGACGACTTCGGCGGCCATGCGAAACGCAATGAATTCTCCATTGGCGACCGCCGGCTGCTGGGTTTTGGTGGAACCTTCTCCATCGAAAGTCCAGCTCCGTACAGTGCCGTGGCCAAAGGTCTCGTCGAAGAACTGGGGATCGACGTTGCTTCCTATCCCAAGTACGTCACTAAGAATCTGTACCGCTCGCTCGGCCTTCAGCCAGGCATCTTTTTTGATCAGCAGACTTTTGGTTCCAGCCGGCTGGTTAGGAATCCCGCCCCCTTCGGCGGCGAGAGTGACGACACCTTCAGCGAGTCCGGCGACGTGTGGAAACGCTTCAATGATCAGGCGCCTCTTTCTGACTCCGCCAAACAGGACCTTCGGCGTCTGACGTTCGAGAAGAAGGATTATTATCCGGGTCTCGCCTCCGATGAAAAAAAGGCCCGCATGGCACAGACCAGCTATACGAAGTTCCTTACGGATGTTACCGGCGCGTCTCCCGAGATCGTGAAGCTGTATCAGGAGGCTCCGCATGGCCTCTTCGGGGTGGGGATCGATGCCGTCTCTGCTCAGGATGCCTGGGGGCTCGGTCTTCCTGGTTTTGATGGAATGAACCTCGATCCCGCCCCCGGCAAAGGAATGAATCGAGACGCGATTCCCAATGCCGAGGCCGAAAAATATTTTTTCCATTTTCCCGATGGAAATGCTTCCCTCGCCAGGTTGCTTGTTCGCAGGCTGATTCCAGAAGCGATTCCAGGCAGTTCCATCACCGATGTGGTGGCTGCAAAGGCGAACTATGCCAAATTAGATGATGGCTCTGCCCCGGTTCGCATCCGTCTCAACAGTAGCGCTGTTCGGGTGAAACATGTCGGCGATTCCGCAACAGCCGGGCAGGTCGAGGTCACCTACTTCCGGCTGGGCAAGCTTCACAGTGTTCGTGCGTCATTTGCGGTGATGGCCTGCTGGAACATGGTCATTCCCTACATCTGTGCTGAACTGCCGGAGAAACAGAAGCAGGCTCTGCATTCAGCCGCCAAAGTTCCCCTGCTCTACACCAATGTCGCGCTTCGCAACTGGACGGCATTTCAGAAGCTCGGCACCAGTTCCGTCTATGCTCCCGGCTGCTATCACTCGGCATTCAATCTGGACTTGCCGGTGAGTATGGGTGATTACCATTGCGCGACTTCGCCCGAGGAGCCGATCGTCATCCACATGATGAAGACGCCCTGCCGGCCGGGACTACCGGCGCGTGACCAGCACCGTCTGGGCAGAATCGAACTGTTCACCACCGATTTCGCCACAATTGAGCGAAAAATTCGCGACCAACTAGCCCGCGCGCTCGGCCCCGGCGGCTTCGATCCGGCGCGCGACATCGCGGGCGTCACCGTGAATCGCTGGCCGCACGGTTACGCCTACGAGTACAACTCGCTGTGGGACAAATTCTGGCTCGAGGGGGGCGAAGTTCCTTGCGAAGTTGCGCGCCAGCGGTTCGGGCGGATCACGATTGCGAACGCCGACGCTGGAGCTTATGCCTACACAGATTGCGCGATTGATCAGGCGTGGAGAGCAGTGGAGGAAATTGCGAAGCTTTAATCCCGGGCCCCCGCTACCTTGGGGCTCAAAGCTTCTGAGCTTTTAAAGGAAGGAAGGGGGATCCGGGAAGATCGCTACGAAATCAACACTTCAGTGGATGGTCTTAGTCTTCCGCGACATGTAATCCATCAGTAGGTACTGGCCGAGGGTATAAGGGGTGGTGAAGTAAGCCTTCCCACGGCACATCTCTGTGACTTTCTGAACAAACTGCACCAGGCCATAGTCCGATGCCAGCATAAAAGTGTTGATCATTACGCCGGCGCGTTTGCACTTGGAAACTTCCTCCAGAGTCTGGCTCACAACCAGCGGGTCAAGCCCAAAGGCATTCTTGTAGATGCGGCCGTCTTCCAAGGTCAGCGCCGAGGGCTTGCCGTCGGTAATCATCACAATCTGCTTCATGTCCTTACGTTGGCGCTGAAGAATGCGCTGCGCCAGGCGCAGGCCTTCGCGCGTATTGGTGTAGTAGGGCCCCACCTTTACGCGCGCCAGCTGCGATAGCGGAACCTCCTCCGCCGAATCGTGAAACAGAATGAGCGACAGCGAGTCTCCCGGATACTGCGTACGCAGCAGATGTGACAGCGCCATTGCCACTTTTTTCGCCGGAGTAAAACGATCTTCACCGTACAAAATCATGGAATGCGAGCAATCCAGCATGAGCACCGTAGCGCACGAAGACTGGTACTCGCACTGATGGACCTGCAGGTCGCGATACTCAATGTTCAACGGGAGCGACATCCCTTCCCTCTGGATCGCGCTGGAGAGGGTCGCGGTGATGTCGAGGTTCAGGGTGTCGCCGAATTCATAGGGCCGTGAAGCGCCGCTGGCCTCAATCCCTGTGGCCAGGTCACGGGTGTCGTGGCGGCCGAAGCTTGATTTTCCCAACGAGCCCAGCAGATCGCGCAGAGTCTTATATCCGAGGAAGTCGAGACTCTTGTCGGTAATTTCGAATCGCGCCTGCTGCCGCGCGTCGCCGACCTGCCCCCCGACGCTCGAGCTCTTTGCAGGATCATGGGGCTGGTCAATGCTGATGTAATCTTCCTGCTGCATTCGCTCAATGAGCCGATCAATTAGCTCATCAAGCCCGCCTTCAGCTTCCATCTGTTGAAGCTGTTTGCGAAGCTCGTTATTCAAAATGTCGCTGTCGAGCATAGCCCGCTCAATGGCGCGACGTAATTCTTCCAGGGTTTGCTCGGTGTCGGGCAAGTCGTAATAGGAGAGAGAGCTCTGAAACCCACTTTGCAGCAGGTAATCAGATAGCGCACCGAGCAGTTCTTCCATGCTCATTTCCCCGGCGGGATCAGGAACGTATTTGCAGTAACGAATGCGGCGCATAAAAAGAGTTGGCGGCCGGTGATCGTTGGTCGTAGACCGAAACCGTCATTCGAAGTCAGCGGCCGAAAACCTTTGGCGAGCGACGCACGACCAACGACAAATTCCCCTAATTCAAGGGCCTTCTCTGACGGTATGGCGCTTCTTCACGCTCGAAAGGTTTTTCGGCCACGCGTGGCTGCTTTTCTCCGGCGCTGAACACACGCTCTTCATTGCGCCCGATGCGTTTGTGGGCGTGCAATCCTTCGAGGACAAATTCCGCGGCGGAAACTTGCGCCTCCGGGCTGTCCTTGGGGCCGACATTGACGCGCGTGACCTTATCCATTAATCCCTGGATGTTACGCAGGATTTGCAGCACATTCGCCGCCCCTGCATTCTCTGCGAGTTGGATTTCGCCGCCGAGATCGAACCATTGGATCACCTGCTGCATGTTCACGCCATTGAAGTACTGGTCAAAGGTCTTGGCAATGGCGCTGCGGATCAGTTCGCGGCACACGTGATCAGCGCCCTTCACTTCGCCTTCGTACTCCAATTCCAGCTTTCCGGTGATTGCTGGCAGGGCGGCATAGATATCGCCCATGCGGGGGACGGCGCTTTTTTCATCGTGGCTTATGGCCCGTCGTTCGGCGTTGGAAATTACGTTTTCCATGCACGAGATGGGAAGACGCTGGCTAACGCCCGAGCGCTTGTCGATCCTCTTGTCCTCGCGGGCCGCAAATGCGACGCGCTCAATTACCTCCCGCACGTATTTTGGAACCACAAGCTTGATGCCGTTGCGGGAAGCCCAGGCCTCCTGTGTGGTAATGGCGATTCCTTCTTCCACAGTTGCCGGATAATGGGTGCGGATTTCTGACCCGATGCGGTCCTTCAGCGGGGTGATGATTTTTCCGCGCGCGGTGTAGTCTTCAGGATTGGCGGTAAATACCATGGCAACATCGAGCGGGAGTCGCACGGGGTAGCCCTTAATCTGAACGTCGCCTTCCTGCATGATGTTGAACAAGCCCACCTGGATTTTCCCGGCGAGGTCTGGCAACTCGTTGACCGCAAAAATGCAACGATTCGCCCGCGGCAGCAGTCCATAATGCACCGTGAGTTCGCTGGCGAGTTCGTGACCGCCGCGAGCAGCCTTGATGGGATCAATATCACCAATCAGATCGGCGATGGTAACGTCCGGGGTGGCCAGCTTCTCGACGTAGCGTTCTTCCGGCATTAAATACGCAATGGCCGTGCTCTCGCCGTATTCCGCAATCAGGTCGCGGCACCGGCGGCAAATCGGGGTATATGGACTGTCATGAATTTCGCAGCCCGCAATGTAAGGCATCTGGGGATCGAGAAGCGATGTCAATGCCCTCAGAATGCGGCTCTTGGCTTGTCCTCGAAGTCCAAGCAGGATGAAATTGTGACGCGACAGAAGCGCATTTACAATTTGCGGAATGACAGTATCGGCGTAGCCGACGATCCCGGGGAATATCGGCCCGTCACCGTTGTTGCGCAGCCTTCCAGTCAGATTGTCGCGCAGTTCATCCTTAACGCGGCGCGTACGCAGTCTCTCTTCGGAAAATGGACTTCGGCGCAATTCGCCGAGTGTGCGGGGAAACGTCATCGAACCAACTCCCAAAAAGCCTCATGCCATCACAACAAGCCACCAAACCAGCTGGACCACTCGATTATACGCCGCGCTGTTGCGGCTAGTGCACGTGGCCGTTTCCACCTGCCATCTGTTTGGCGCGGGCATTCTGCTGCAGCACAGGGAGAATGCGTTCGAAAAACGATATGAGGGCCCGGATGCGTTCCATCTCGGAATCCATCTCCAACAGGGTCTGCTGAAAGTCAGGGTCAAAGGGGAGCGATCCCGCTAGCCTGTATGCGAGTTCCGCCGTGTCAGCTTTCTCACTTTGTTCCGGCTGCGCCCCAGCCAGGGACATGATCTCCTTGTGCAGGAGAATCGCCTTCTCCACGTCCGCCGCGGCAGGCGGATCGTGGCTATCCTCCAGAAAAACAACTTCGGCTTGAAGAAAAATGCGTTGCTGATTAACTTGCAGCACCGCGAAACGCTGCTGCCCTTCCGCCAGAATGTTCATTCGCCCGTCGGGGTAGGTTTTCAGCACGTTCATGATCTCGGCCGTGCATCCGATGTTGCTGAAGCCTTCGTCCCTCTCCTTGCTGCGCACGATCCCGAAAGGCCGTTTCTGCTTTATGCATTCGTTAATCATTTCTTTATAGCGAGGCTCGAAGATGTGCAGGGGTACGGGCACGCCCGGGAGCAGCACCAGATCCAGCGGAAACAGGGGCAAGAGAGCGTTCACGATCGATTCACGCGGAGCAACTTTCCCGGGACGCCCCTCATTGTACGCCGCGTCTTGACTTGATCAATCTCGCAGGGTACAAACCGGGCATGGAATCCTTCGACTCCGCTCACGGCGATCTGGCAGGAAAAGTGGCAGTGATTACCGGCGCATCCATGGGCATTGGTGAGGCGATCGCGAAAGAGTTTCTCCAGCACCGGGCGCAGGTGGTTCTGCTCTCGCGTGATTCCGGCCGTTTAGAGGCGGCGCGCGCGCGCATGGGGCACACGAATAATACGCTGGCTCTGGCCTGCGATGTTCGCCACCGGGAGGAAATTGACCGGGTAATCGGACTGGTCATGCACCACTTCCAACGAATCGACATCTGGGTGAACAATGCCGGACACGGAATCCTCGATTCGGTGGCCTCCGTGAGCCTGGCAGCTTGTCACGGAACATTTGAGACGAATTTCTTTGGCGCGGTTGAAGGGATGCAGGCTGTGATTCCGGTCATGAAGCAGCAGGGGTCTGGCGCGATCATAAACATTTCCAGCGTAGCAGGGCACATTCCCATTCCTTTCCATGGCGTTTACAGCGCCACCAAATTTGCCATGAACGCGATCGGCAAGGCGGCCCGCATAGAACTGGCGGACGCCGGCATCCATGTCCTCACCGTGTGCCCTGGCTACGTGAAAACTGATTTCGCCGCCAATGCGCTGCGTGGAGTTGAACCAAAAAAAGTCCGGCCGGAATCAGCCCGCGGCATCAGCGCTCCGCGAGTGGCGCGTGCTGTGCTAAAGGGATACTTGAAGAACAAGCGGGAAGTGATAGTGCCGTGGAGCATGGTCCCGGTTGTAAAACTTTACCAATTGTTTCCCGGACTCGTAGAGCGGGCGATGTTGCGGATGGCAAGGAATGCCAAAAACGGCTAGAAGTGAGCGGATTGGCAGTGCGCCCGCATACGGGTCTGCGCCTCCTTGAACCTAGTGCGCGAGTGAGTCTCATCCAGCAGCGTTGGATTGTTGCCCCGAGGGTCGTGCTCCCTTATTGCAACGCGGCGAGGCAGAATGGCGATGTAATCTCGACGTGTGTGACGCGGGCGGGCAGGTATGGGACCACGAACAGGAAGATCAGGCACAGCACGAGCCGGCGATTGACCAGAATGACGCCCGGCAGGGTAGCAACAGCCCGGTGTTCCAAGCCGACGAACGTAAAGGAATTCCAGGTAGGCATGTAGAGTTTCTGACGCACTACACTAGTCCCGCATAAGACTTTTCGATGCCAACTTTAAGTACTGGACTGAAGGCCGGGGGTGAGCAGCTGAGAGCTAGGCGCTGATTTCGTCCAGCATAGCCTGCATCTCCGATTCCGCATGAGCATCCCGGTTACGTTGGGCTGACGCAATTCCCGCATGCAGCATTTTCTTTGCCTCTTCATTTCTCGCCGCTTTCACCAGCGTTTGCGCAGCCATGAAGTAGCCAGATGTATATTCCGGGTTCGAGGAGAGCAGCTTTTGGAATTCATCGAGAGCGCGATCGAACTCCCCCGAATTGGAATACTCCATTGCCAAGCCGTAGCGCGCGAAGGCGTGGTTGGGATCCTCAGTGAGAAGGTTGGTAAGCACTGCGATTCGATCCATAACTTCATTCTGCATGAATCGACTGACAATTGGCTAGGATCGGGACTGTGAGTACAATCGATCAAACCGCTATCCGGGAGTAATTGTGGCTTGTCCCTTTTTTATTCCTACACATCGCGCCGATGATCTCGCCCTTCCACATCCGGCCCGGCTGCCCCTGGGTGGAAGCTGGCGAGGAATGTGTGCCGCACCCGCCCACGAACCAGCAACACCCAGCAGTGTCGAACTTGAATCCTGCAACCTGGGGTATGCAAAATCCTGTCCACGGCTTCCCAAAGAACGCGATTGCGACGCGGTGCGTTTTGCCGTCACGAACCACACCGGCAAAAAGATTTCGTTGCAATATGTGCTTGAATCTGGCTATCTCCCGGCGGCAAACGGCTTGCTTGAGTATGATGAGCTTTTGAATACCTGGGCATCTGTCCATCCCCAAATACGAATTCAGAAATTAGCCGAATGCTTTCTGCAGTCTTATCTTGAGCGAAACGCTCCAATGCGAGCGCATAAATGAACCGAAACCGGGAACCAGCCCAGGACCCGATGATGCCACGACCGGTGCGCGACTCGCAGTCCGAAATGAATGAAATTGTATTGCCCAATGACACCAATCCTTTGGGTGCTCTGCTTGGCGGCCGACTCATGCACTGGATCGACTTGGCCGGAGCTTTGGCCGCGCACCGCCACTCTCGGAATTACGTAGTCACCGCTTCGATTGACCATCTGGACTTCTGGACTCCGGTTCACGTCGGCGATCTTGTCGTCCTGCGCTCTTCGGTCAATCGGGTGTTCACCACTTCCATGGAGGTCGGCGTCCAGGTCATCGTCGAAAACTATCTGGCCGACGAATGCAATCACGTCAGCTCGGCCTATCTCACGTTCGTCGCCGTGGACGCCGCCGGGCGGCATCTGAAGGTTCCGCCAGTGATTCCAGAAACCGAAGACCAGCGCCGCCGCTACGAAGACGCCGGTCGCAGACGGGAAATTCGCCGCGCGGAGCGAGAGCGCAGGCGGGGTAATGTCCGATAGAAGCGCTCAGCCTCTGAGCATTTCCCTCACGAAAGGCGTGCCACCCCAGGTATTCCGTATAATCAATGCTGGACTCCTCCTGTAAGGTGATCTCTTGAGCTCGCACCTGCCTCCTCCTGACCCGCCCCGGCAAGGCCCTCAGCCTCTGCCTGGCGTTGACGCCATTGTCGCCGTCGGCTCCGGAAAAGGAGGCGTCGGCAAAACCACCCTCGCCGTGAACCTTGCTTTGGCCTTGGCCAAACTTGGGCATAAGACTGGATTGCTGGACGCCGATGTCTATGGCCCCAATGTTCCGTTGATGCTGGGAACCAGCGCTCAACCTCGAGTGCTGGCCGAAAATCGAATCGAACCCCTCGACGTTCACGGGCTGAAAGTGATCTCGGTAGGGTTGCTGAATCCTGGAGACAAGCCGCTGATCTGGCGGGGACCCATGCTGCACTCGATCATCCGGCAATTTCTCGGCTCGGTGGAATGGGGAATGCTCGATTATCTGATTGTCGATCTCCCCCCCGGCACCGGCGATGTTGCTTTGTCGCTGATCCAGACGGTGCCTCTGACCGGAGCCATTGTGGTCTCGACCCCATCCGACGTTTCGCTGCAAGACGCGCGCAAGGCGATTGAAATGTTCCGCCAGATGAAAGTGGACATCGTGGGCATGATCGAAAATATGAGCTACTTTATCTGCCCGCACTGCAACCATGAAATCGACATCTTCTCCCGCGGCGGTGCGGAGAAGACGGCGCGCCAGTTTGAGGTGGATTTCCTCGGCAGCATTCAGCTGGATCCAGAGATTCGCAAATCCGGAGACGAAGGCCGGCCGGCCGTGCTCGCGGGGGAAGCTTCTCCGCACGGCAAACCCCTTTTCGAACTAGCCCGCCGGGTGGCTGAGAGAGTTGAGCAGGTCAGGTCGAATGCGTCCGAAAGCGTCATTCAAATCCAATAGCCCGGATTGGTCATCTAATGATAGGCGGACCTTTTGGGCTACTGACAGCTGACTGCCAAGCCAGCTAAAATTGACACAAATGTCCCCAGCCTGAATAAGCAGCTAAAATATAACTTATTGTTTTTAAAGGGTTAATCGAGAAAAGAGATTACGACCGAAGCATATAAAAGGAGCGATGTCGACGAACCAACCGATCGGGGAGAGAGAACGCGAAATCCTGACGGCAATCGTGGAAACCTTTATTTCCACGGGCGATCCCGTCGGTTCGCGTATGGTAGCCCGCGCCAGTCGTGAAGGTCTGAGCGCGGCGACCGTTCGCAATGTCATGGCCGACCTGGCCGATGCCGGGTACCTCGAGCAGCCGCATACCTCCGCCGGGCGGATTCCAAGTGCCTCTGCCTACCGCTATTACGTGGAGCAACTCAGTGGCAAGACTCAACTTTCGCAAGCCGATGAGGGAATGATTCAGGAATCCCTGCAGGGGGTGACCGACGTGCAGGAGTTCATGGAGCGGACTTCCCACGTGCTTTCTCTCATATCCCGGAACGTGGGAGTGGCGGTCGCCGCCAGTGGTCCCAAAAACGCCCTGGAGCATGTTTACTTCTCGCGGCTCGGGGATCAGAAGGTACTTGCCGTGTTAGTCACCAAGTCGGGTGTGGTGCGTGATCGGGTGATGCGCCTCGACCTGCCGCAGGCCGATCTGGATGCTGCCGCGCGCTTCATCAATGAGAATTATCGTGGATGGACTCTTGACGCGGTGCGCACCGAGATCGCCCGCAGACTCGAACAGGAGCGAAGCGAGTACGACCGGCTGATGACTTCGGTGGCGCAGCTTTATAAGCAGGGCGTGCTGTCGGCGGATGATTCCTCTCAGGTGGTCTTCATTGAGGGCGCGGCAAACCTGGTTGCGGGTGAGCAGGACCGGCAGCGGCTGCAGGAATTACTGAAGGCGCTGGAAGAAAAACAGAAGCTGGTCGAATTGCTGGGCGCCTATCTTGACGCCAAGCAGGAAGCGGTGCGAGTGGTGATTGGACTTGATGAGGCTCTCCCCTCCATGCGCAACCTGGTGCTGATAGGAACTCCGGCACGGGTGGGAGGCGAAGTGATGGGTTCGCTGGCGGTACTGGGGCCGCCCCGCATGGACTACCAGCACACCATTACGGCCGTCTCCTATATTGCGCGGCTCTTCGACAAGGTCTTGAACGAATCTGAATAAGAGTTATGCCAAGAACAAACGAAAAGAAAGAAGTGGCAGAACAGCGTGTGGATGCCGGGCACGAGTTGCCGGCGGCAGACGAAACTGAAAACCAGGAGATCGGAAGCGAGGGCCAGATTCCGAGTCCGCGGCTCTCTGAAGTAGAAAAGCTGCGCGCCGAGCGCGATACCCTCGTGGATCGCATGGCCCGCATGCAGGCTGAATTCGACAATGCCCGCAAGCGAGCCGCAAAAGAACAGCAGGATTTTCGTGACTATGCCCTGGCCGACACAATTAAAGCCATCATTCCGGCGCTTGACAGCTTCGATCGGGCGCTGCAGTCGTCGAACGAAAAATCAGAGTTCCGCGATGGCGTGGAACTCATCTATAAGCAATTGCAGGACGCTTTGGCCAAGCTGGGTGTTCGTGCGGTTGCAGCCAGGGGCGAGCAATTCGATCCTCGGTACCACGAAGCTGTGGAAATGGTGGACACCCAGGACGCCGAAGACCACGAGGTGTTGGATGAATTGCAGCGCGGCTATCAATTTAAAGATCGGCTGCTGCGCCCGGCAATGGTGAGGGTGGCACGAAATTCGAACCGGTAAGCGGGAGAGGGACTCTTTGACAAGCAACGTCAAGCGGGACTATTACGAAATCCTGGGAGTGCAACGGGACTCCAGCGACCAGGAGATTAAGAGCGCCTATCGCAAGCTGGCTCTCCAGTTTCACCCGGATCGCAACCCGAATAATCCCGACGCGGAAGAAAAGTTCAAGGAAGCCAGCGAAGCGTATGCGGTGCTGGCCGATGTGGAAAAGCGGGGAATGTACGATCGCTTCGGCCACGCAGGCCTCGGAAGTTCAGGCACGGGCGCCGGCTTTGACCCTACCGTCTTTCACGATTTCAGCGACATCTTCGGCGAGTTCTTCGGTTTCGGCGATCTGTTTGGTGGTGGGCGCTCGGGACGCCGTACGCGGGCGCAACGCGGCGCCGATCTTCGCGAAGACATCACGATCGAATTTGAAGAAGCAGTTTTTGGCACAGAGACCAAGATTACGTATCGAAAACACGAGAACTGCGACGCCTGCGCAGGCTCCGGAAGCTCGAAAAAGCAAGCGCCGGCCAGTTGCCGCACTTGCGGCGGACGTGGTCAAGTTCGGTATCAGCAAGGCTTCTTTAGCATTGCGCGTACGTGTCCAGGCTGCCAGGGGGCCGGCAGTGTGGTCACCGATCCTTGTACGAAATGTAAGGGGGAAGGACGAGTCGTTCAACAAAAAACTATCGATGCCAAAATTCCTGCGGGAGTCGAAGATGGCACTCGAATACGCTTTTCAGGAGTAGGAGAAGCAGGTATCCATGGCGGCCCCGCGGGTGATCTCTACGTAGTTCTGCATGTCAACGAGCACCCATTCTTCGAGCGCCAGGGCAACGATCTTCACTGTGTGGTCCCAATCTCCTTTGCCCAGGCGGCTCTGGGTACGGAAATTCGCGTCCCCACGCTGGAGACCGAGCACACATTGAAGATTCCGGAAGGCACGCAGCCGGGCGCGGTCCTAAAAATCCGCGGGAAAGGCGTACCTGTTCTGAACGGCCATGGCAAGGGAGACCTTTTCGTCGAGGTCCGCGTGCAAACTCCCGGTAAGCTGAATAAACGCCAACGCGAGCTTCTGCAGGAACTGCAAGAGCTTACGCACGTTGAAAACAAACCTGAGCGGCGCTCCCTCCTCGGCAAAATGAAGGAGATGTTCAGCCAGGCGTGATTGCGTGCCTCGAATTTTCTGAAATATGCCCCATTGCAGACGTGATCGTGCGCCCCACATTTTAGATAAGCCTCAGTTCTCCCACGGTGGCCAATGGTCGGGCAAGCGCAGCGGCAATAGAATGAAGCCCAGGGCGAGCCCGGGGAAAGCAGAACTCAAATCAGCCCCGAATGGGCTAACGAATAATCGCCGCCCGCGTACGTATGACCCGACGCCGCTGGATCGCCGACGAAGTCTCAGGTAATCGGGCGGCGCTGCTTGGAGACCACGCCCGCCATCTTGCGCAAGTCCTGCGCGCCCAAGTGGGCCAGGAGTTCGATATTTCCACCGGCACGGAACTCCACCGGGGAAAAATTGTCAGCGTCGATTTAGACCGCGTGGAATTCGATCTCGCGGAAACCCTCTCGCAGTCGGCGAACCGCAATATCACGGTAGCAATATCGATCTTCAAGTTCGACCGCATGGACTGGGCCATCGAAAAATGTGCGGAACTGGGCGTGGCCGAGATCATTCCAGTGATTGCTGGACGCACCGAGCGCCATCTCGCCATCGCAGCCGTCAAACGGGCCGAACGTTGGCGGCGGATTGGGTGCCAGGCTTCCGAACAATCAAGGCGCGTTTCTTCCCCGGAGGTCGCAGAACCCCTGAAGTTTCGTGACGTGATCAACCTGACCGCCGACTCTAGGATTGTTTTGGCGGAAACGGAGAAGAATCTTTCACTGAAAGATGCACTGCGCGAAGACGCTGCGACCGTGCTCCTGGCCTTCGGTCCCGAAGGTGGCTGGAAACAGCAAGAGTTGGCTGCTTTCAAAGCGGCAGGTTGGACGTTCGCTTCTCTGGGAAATACGATTCTGCGCGCAGAGACCGCCATTATTGCCGCAGTCGCGATTACGGCTTCCGTCCTGGAATAAACTGCTCAAGATGTGTCGGCCGGGATTCGTGTCCCGATCTACACTTTTCCGCAACTAGCTCTGATATTCTCCTGCTAAATGGCTGTCTCCCGGCGTACTCCTGATTCCACCCTCCAACCTGATCCCCAGCAGCGCGAGGCCATTGAACAGGTCGCCGGGCCCATGCTGGTGCTGGCAGGCGCGGGTACCGGGAAGACCACAGTTCTCATCCGCCGTATCTTGCATTTGATCCGCGAAGGCCATGCCCGGCCAGACGAAATATTGGCCCTCACCTATACGGAGAATGGCGCGAAAGAAATGCTGGAACGCGCGCAACGCGAACTGCGCGATTCCCATGCGGCAGGTCTGCAAGTTCGTACCTTCCACGCCTATTGCGATGGGTTACTGAAGCGTTGCGGACGAAGCTTTGAAGTGCTGCTCGATAAAGACCTGTGGATACTTCTCCGCCGCAATTTACGTGATCTAAAGCTGAACCACTACGTGAAGGCGGCGAACACCGCCAAATTTCTCGATGATCTGCTGGAATTTATTCGCCGCTGCCAGGATGAACTGGTGGGGCCCGGGCATTACGCGGAATATGTGCGCCGGATCGAGAGCGGCATTCTTCCCATTCCCCGCGTGAGCAAATCCAAGGACGCCACCAATCTTTCAGACGAAGAGGTGCTCGGCCGCTGCCGCGAGATTGCTTTCGTTTTCGAAAGCGTCGAACGCATGTTGAGGGAGCGCAACCTAGGTACCTTTGGACACATGATTCTTCATGCCAATAATCTTTTGGCGGAGGACCCGGCAGTGCTGGAACGTGAACGCGTCCGCGCGCGGTTCATCCTGGTTGATGAATTCCAGGATGCTAATTTCGCGCAGATCAAAGTCCTCGAGAAACTCGCTGGCGCCCCCCGGAACATCTTCGCCGTGGGCGACCCTGACCAGGGCATCTACCGTTTTCGTGGAGCTTCCAGCGGTGCCTTCGAGCTTTTCCAGAAGCATTTCCCAGAATCGAAACTGTTCGTCCTCGGGAAGAACCGCCGTTCCACAACCCCAGTGCTCAAGTGCGCCTATGCTTTGATTGCCGAGAATCCCGAGTTCAAATTGTCCGTAGGTGCCGAGACCTGCTCCACCGGACAGCCGAACGCCCGCCCTGAGCTTGTTGAAAGGGCAACAATCCCTGCACCCCCATATCGTCGTTTACCTCTGATATCCGCCCGGGATGAGGAGCAACCGCAAAAGGCTGCACAACGAACTCTCGTCGAGGCGGTTTTCGTAACCGGAAGTTTCATGGAAGCCACCGACTTGGTCTCCACGCTGCTCGAGCGGCGCCGCCGTTGCCGCTGCGATTGGAAGGACATCGGCATTCTCTACCGTATTCACGCCCATCGTGACGAGGTGGCGGCTGAGCTTGCCCGGAATGCTATCCCATTTTCGATCGAAGGCATGGACGTAATGGATGCGCCTGAGGTCCGCGATCTGCTGGCTTGTGCCGGTGCCGTAGGTTCTGGCAGCGACAGCGCCGCGATGCTTCGCGTGGCTGCTCTGCGTCAGTTTTCGGTCGATCCGGACGACCTGAAAGCTGCCATGAAGTCCCTTCCTCGCGATGCCCGGGGCGCGATTGCCGCGGTCTTGCCGCAAGTCAGAGGAGGTGCGGAGCTGTTGCGTGCTGTGGAGCAGGCGAGGGAAGAGGTTGCGGGCAAGAAGACGTTCGCCACCCTGCTGTCCCTCGCGCGTCATTTTCAGATTCCACGAAACCCGGCCATCCAGGCCATTCTGCAATTCGCAAATCAATGGGAGAAATCGCCCATTACAGAAAACGGAAGTACTGGAGAATTCCTGGAGTACCTTGCCTATTTTCGGGAGGCGCGTGGAACCATAGCGCTGCCCGTCAGTGACGACCACAATTCGGTGAAGCTGATGACCGTCCACTCCGCCAAGGGACTGGAATTTGACCACGTTTTCATTCTCCGCGCCGTGAGCAACAGCTTCCCGGCAATCTACCGTGAGCCGCTGATCGAAGTCCCCGTGGAGCTCCGCAAGTCCGGCCTGGCCGCCGATGCAGATGACAAAGAAGTGCACAAGCAGGAAGAGCGGCGCCTGTTTTACGTAGCCATGACCCGCGCACGCGACACACTGACCATCTACGGGCAGTTCGGAAGAGGGAAGAATGAGAAAACGCCGCCGGGATACCTGCGCGAGATGGCCAAACATCGCGAACTAAAAAACTGGCTCAAAGAGAGGACCTGCCGCGATTTCCAAACGGAGATTTTCGGAGCTGCGGAAGTCCCCGCGCTCTCGCGCCTGAGCGAATGGATTGCGCTTCCGCCGGCCTCGGACCTGGCGGTGACGCTCAGCGCCAGCGCCATCGAGCGTTATCAGATGTGTCCGCTGCAGTTCAAGCTGGACCGCGAGTGGAGAATTCCGGCCGGCGTCTCAGCCGCCCTGCAGTATGGCGCTGCCATGCACCGCGTGTTGCTCACATATTACGATTCGGTGCGCTGGGGCCGTGCCCTCGCCGAACCTGAGCTGGTGGAACAGCTGCTCGTGGATTTGGCCGGGGCCGGTTTCGCGGACCATTATCAGCGCGAGCTCTATGAGCAGAAAGGTATGGCGGAGCTACGGCAGTATATCTGCAGTGCTGCACCGCCGCAACCTCAGGTCCTGCATACCGAGGAGCAATTCAGCATAAAGATTGGCGCCACAAACCTGATCGGCCGCATTGATCGCATTGATCAGGCTCCGGGCGGCGCGGTGGTAATCACCGATTACAAGACCGGGCGGCCGCGTTCTCAGGAGGATGCCGACGAGAGTCTGCAACTGTCGCTTTATGCTCTCGCTGCCCGCGAAAAGTGGGGATATCGTCCTGAGCGTCTCGTCTTCCACAACCTTGAAGGGAATACCAGAGTCAGCACTGTACGCAGCGACATCCAGCTGGAAGAGGCGAAAGTGCACGTCGAGGAAATCGCCGGGAAAATTGCAACGGGCAAATTCGAACCGAAGTTAGGGATATATTGCGCCTCATGCGCTTATCGCGTCCTGTGCCCAAAGACCGAGAAGCGCATCCCCCAAGTTCTTGCCGCCGCCACGATCGAACCAGTTCATTGAATTCCAGCTGCAAGATCTTTTTCCCTAAAAAACTTAGGGGACGCTTTGGGCGTCCCCATGGTTTACTTTGCGATCAGCCAATTAGTGTTTCTTCTTGCTGGCCTTTTTCGCTTTCTTTTTGGTTGCCATGGTTGCCTATTCTCCCTTCCATTGTTCATGGATCATGCAACGATGTTTTGTTGCAACTGTTTGATGTATAGAGTCATTAAAAAGCGAAGTCAAGCAAAAAATGACATTGGAAGGCGATGCGAGCGGAGTACGAAAGTCACGAGGGAGCCTCTCCGGCGAAAACCGTGCGCGATGTGGAGAAAGTTTCCGCGAGACATGAGCTGATTTCAGTTTCAGGTTTTCAGTTTTCCGGATTCGAGCAAGTCGCGCAGCGCTGTGGCCATGCTCGAACTTCGAAACTGGTAACTCGAAACTTGCAAGCTCGTCCCAGCCGCAGAGTTTGGTCTGAGTTTGATCTCACGGCATCTATAATGAGTGAAGAAACATTCGCAGGAGCACACAAATGGCTGCTATGACCGAAGTCGTCATCATTGCCGGCTGCCGAACCCCAGTTGGAAAATTTCAAGGATCACTCTCCGATCTGAGCGCTACGCAGCTCGGCGCCATTGTCGTTCGCGAAGCTGTGAAGCGCTCCGGAGTCGATCCCGCGCAAGTGGATGAGTGCATCATGGGCAACGTCGTCTCCGCCGGACTGGGCCAGAATCCCGCGCGCCAGGCGGCAATCTTCGGCGGATTGGCTCCGGAAGTGGGTGCCATGACCGTAAACAAAGTTTGTGGTTCCGGATTGAAAGCAGTCGCTCTCGCGGCGCAAGCCATACAGACGGAGAACAGTTCCATCGTGGTCGCGGGCGGCATGGAATCGATGACCAACGCGCCTTATCTTCTTCCGCAAGCGCGCAAGGGATACCGCCTCGGCGATGGACAGATCGTGGACTCGATGGTCCGCGACGGGCTCTGGGATGTTTTTAACAACTATCACATGGGGGTCACCGGCGAGAACGTCGCCGACAAATACGGCATCACGCGCGAGGAGCAGGACGAATTCGCCGTCAACTCGCATCGCAAGGCCATCAGCGCAATCAAGGAATGCCGCTTCAAGTCGCAGGTCGTTCCTGTCGAACTTCCCGCGAAAAAGAAGGGTGCAGTTCCGGCCATGTTCGATAAAGACGAGTCTCCGCGCGAAGATACCAGTATCGAAATCCTGCGATCCTTGAAGCCGGCGTTCAAGAAAGACGGGACCGTCACCGCCGGCAATGCTCCTGGAGTAAACGATGGCGCAGCGGCGGTGGTTGTGACCAGCGCCGCCACGGGGAAGGAACTTGGAGCGAAGCCAATGGTGCGCATCGTCGCCCAGTCCACCAGCGGGATCGACCCCCAATGGGTGATGATGGCGCCGGTGGGAGCCGTACGCAAAATTTGGGAGAAGACCGGCTGGAAGAACGAAGACGTCGATCTCTACGAACTGAATGAAGCGTTCTCCGTGCAGGCCCTGGGAGTGATGCGCGAGCTCGGCCTCAATCCCGGCAAAGTCAACGTGAACGGCGGCGCGGTCGCGATCGGCCACCCCATCGGCGCCAGCGGCGCGCGCGTCCTGGTGACGCTGATCTATGAAATGATCCGCCGCGATGTCCATCGGGGAATTGCGGCATTGTGTCTGGGCGGGGGAAATGCGGTGGCCATGGCGGTGGAGAGGTGAGGTCACTTCGATTCCAGTCGCGAAGCGACGGCATGTGATGGCCCGGCACGGCAGTGCCGGCTAAGGTTGAAAAAATGCCCAGTCCCGCAGGGACGACACCTTTTCGTAAATGCCGTTGCCCCCGTGCTCATACCGCTCTCACCCTTTGCGATCAATTTTGCGATCGCAATGCTCTCGATGCTACCGGCGGAGCTTTCCTCAGGCGCAAGCTCGTCCGTCACAACATCTTTGTGACATCCATCACAACCTCTTAGCGGCCCCTAGGAGTAAGGTCAATGCGCGCAGCATGCCTCTATGCTCTACAAAACCCTTAGCGCCGCCGTGTACGGGATCGACGCCAGCATTATTGAAGTTGAGGTGGACGTCTCCGGCATCAAGTGTGATCAGGACCACTTCCACACCGTGGGCCTGCCCGATGCCGCCGTGCGCGAGAGCCGCGACCGCGTGCGTGCCGCGTTGAAAAATTGCGGTTACGACATTCCGCCCAAGCACATCACCATCAACCTGGCCCCCGCCGACATCAAGAAAGAAGGCTCCGGCTTCGACCTGCCCATGGCACTCGGTATCCTCGGCGCTTACGGCGGCCTGAACAAGAAGGAGATTTCTGACTGCCTGTTTGTCGGCGAACTGTCTCTCGATGGCGGTATTCGCGCTGTCCGTGGCGCCCTCCCCATCGCCATCGAGGCCCGGGGCCGCAAAATCTCTCGCATGGTCGTCCCCGACCAGAATGCCAAAGAAGCGGCCATGGTTGACGGCGTCACTGTCTACCCGGTTAAGTCCCTGCTCGACGTCATTCATTTTGTGAACACAGGCAACGGAGTTCTACCGCTGGACGTGAACCGCGAGAGCTTGCTCAGCGAGTCCCAGCATTTCCCAGTGGACTTCAAAGATGTTCGGGGACAGCAGACTGCCAAGCGCGCGCTCGAAGTCGCCTGCGCCGGGGGACACAACATACTGATGATCGGTCCTCCGGGATCAGGCAAGACCATGCTGGCCAAGCGCCATCCGTCCCTTCCGTAATCCGCACCACACTATTTCCGACGCAGGCCTGATCGGCGGAGGCGTTATTCCTCGTCCCGGAGAAGTTTCGCTTGCACACAACGGCGTGCTGTTTCTCGACGAACTGCCCGAGTTCCCGCGCAATGTGCTCGAAGTCATGCGCCAGCCGCTGGAGGACGGAACTGTTTGCATCGCCCGCGCCTCCATGTCGCTGACGTTTCCGGCGAGATTCATGCTGGCCGCTGCCATGAACCCGTGCCCCTGCGGCTTTTTCAACGACCGTTCGCGCGAATGCCAGTGTACTCACCCCATGATCCAGCGATACATGCAGAAAATTTCCGGGCCGTTGATGGACCGCATAGATATCCATATTGATGTGCCGGCGGTGAACTACAAAGAAATGCGTTCCGCCTCCGAGCCGGAGGGCTCGGGCCAGATCCGCCAGCGGGTTTTACGTGCCCGCGAAATCCAGTTGCGCAGATTCGCGTCCGCCCCCCGGCATCGCATCTACTCCAACGCTCAAATGACCTCGCGCCATATCCGCACCTTTTGCGAACTTTCGCCGGATTGCGAGCGCCTGCTGAAACGCGCCATGACCCAGCAGGGCCTCACCGCCCGGGCCCATGACCGCATCCTCAAGGTAGCCCGGACGGTTGCTGACCTGGAAGGCTCAGCGCAAATCGAGCCCAAGCACATTGCCGAGGCGATCCAGTACCGTACTCTGGATCGGACCTTTTGGGCATAAAAACGGCGGGACGGGTATCCGGCAAAGGGGCATTTTGGAAATTCCGGGTATCATAGGAACTAACCGGCGGCAACAAAACCCTTGACGCCGTCTCCGTTTCCGGGTACGTTATAGCGTTCTGAAGGCCTAAACCACCAGATTCCTGACGAACCTCCGCTCGACCGGGCTTGGCTATGTGCTTGAGAAACTTTCAGCCCTTTCGGCGCATCTATACAAGTAACCAGAGCCTTTTCCTGTAAAACTCATCTGTTTTCAGTTGTTTACAGTTTCTGGCCGGCCGCTTGCTGCCGCCCGTGAGTTTCGGAACGGAGCTCATCCCTGGAGAGAAAGGATGTACCCATGCGCTCTGATCGTGTCTTTGACGCTTTACATACTTTACGGAACCGTTATATGCTCTGTCAGCTTGCCTCCAAGGCTACCCGTAAGTTTCATAAGCCTAATACCAGAATCCAGGAAACCATGAACGAAGTCCTGGATCGGATTGCAAGCTCTGAACGCCAAACGGTGCTGTCCGAGCCGGAACATTTTGTAGAGGCACAACGGCGGGCTGCGTAAAACTCGCAGCCCTGCTTTCCTGCCTCGAACACTCAATCTCCCTGAAAATACCCCCCTTATTTCGATCTCCTCGCAGGTGACCTGATGACCATTGCAGAACTCAAGGAAAAGAACATAACCGAACTCACCAAGATTGCCCGCACCCTGGATCTCCCCGGAGCCAGCGGGATGCGCAAACAAGACCTTATCTTCAAAATCTTGCAGGCGCAAAGCGAAAAAGAAGGGCACATTTTCGCTGAAGGCGTGCTGGAAATCCTTCCGGACGGCTATGGCTTTCTCCGCTCACCTGATTACAACTATTTGCCTGGGCCGGATGACATTTACGTTTCGCCATCTCAGATCCGCAAATTCGATCTGAAGACCGGCGACACCATTAGCGGCCAGGTGCGGCCTCCGCATGAGGGAGAAAAGTATTTTGCCCTGGTCAAGATCGAGGCGGTCAACTTCGAATCTCCCGACGAAGCGCGCAACAAGATTCTGTTCGACAACTTGACGCCGCTTTACCCGCAAGAGCGCATCAAGCTGGAAACTGTGCGCGAGAACGTCAGCGCGCGGGTCATGGATTTACTCACGCCCCTCGGCAAAGGACAGCGCGGGTTGATCGTTTCCCCGCCGCGCGCCGGCAAGACCATGCTGCTGCAGAACGTGGCCAATTCGATTACTACCAATCATCCCGAAGTTGTGCTCATGGTCTTGTTGATTGACGAGCGTCCGGAAGAAGTCACAGACATGCAGCGCTCGGTCAAAGGCGAGGTCATTTCCTCGACCTTCGATGAGCCCGCAGCCCGTCACGTGCAAGTTGCAGAAATGGTCATAGAAAAAGCCAAGCGGCTGGTCGAGCATAAACGCGATGTGGTCATCCTGCTCGATTCCATCACGCGTTTAGCGCGCGCCTATAACACTATCGTGCCGCCTAGTGGCAAAGTGCTCTCCGGCGGCGTCGATTCTAATGCTCTGCAGCGCCCAAAACGCTTCTTCGGTTCGGCGCGAAATATTGAAGAAGGTGGATCGCTGACCATTATCGCCACCGCGCTGATCGACACCGGCTCGCGTATGGACGACGTGATCTTCGAAGAATTCAAAGGCACCGGCAACTCGGAAATCATTCTGGACCGCAAATTGGTGGACAAGCGTACCTTTCCGGCCATCGACATCCAGCGTTCGGGTACCCGTAAGGAAGAGTTGCTGATCCCGAAAGACGACCTGCAGCGCATCTGGGTCCTGCGCAAGGTGTTGAACCCGCTTTCGCCCGTCGAAGCCATGGAGCTCCTGATCGAGCGGCTGGCCAAGACTCTGACAAACGGTGAGTTCCTGGCGAAGATGAGCCAGTTGTAAGGAATCCTTCGTGCTCACTTCGAGCAGCCGTTCCGAGTTCTTTTAGCCGTTGTAGGCGGAAGCTGCATTCTTCGGCGATTCGCGCTCTTCAAGCAAGTCGGCTCAAGCGTTAATTGCCAGCCAACTACGTCACCACGGCCCTCAGCGCTTTCAGGAAAAACTGGTTTTGATCGGGTGTGCCAATGCTAACTCGAATCGCGGTGTCCGCACCCCATAGTGCCAGCGGCTGAACCGCGACCCCTTCCGCCATAAGCCGGTCCGCGAAAGCAGCGGCATATTCACGCAGCTCGCAATAGAGGAAGTTTGCCCATGTTTCCGGGACCGAAAATCCCATCTCAGCGATCGCAGTGGTGAGCAGCTCCGCTTGCTGAAGGTTGTTCTCGACTGCTTTGCTGATGTGCTCCTGGTCTCGCAGCGCCGCTAGCGCGGCCGCCTGCGCCACGGAAGAAATCGAGAAGATGACCCGGGTGGGCGCGAACAGTGAAATCAGGCGCTCCGGCCCAATCCCATACCCCACCCGCAGCCCGGCGAGGCCGTGCGCTTTGGAAAACGTCTTCAGCACGATGACATTCCGGTCTTGGCGAACATACTCCATGGCGCGCGAGAATGTCGCTCCGCGCTTGTCTGCGAATCGTTCGGCGAAGTCGCCATAGGCTTCATCCAGCACCAGCAGCACGTAGCCGGGCAGCTTTTCGAGAAAACTGCCAACTTCATCTGCGGTCAAGAGAGAGCCGGTAGGGTTATTGGGATTCGCGATGAAGACGATCCGTGTATTCGCGTCTATGGCCTTCGCGATGGCGTCGAGGTCGTATCCATTGTCGCGAGCAGCCACCTCGATCAGCTTACCTTCTGTGACCTGCGTGGCCAGCTTGTAAACGATGAACGATCGTGCACTGGTGATCGCGTTCAAGCCCGGGCCCAGGAGCGTCTTCGCGATCATGCCTAAAAATTCAGTGGCCCCGGCGGTGACCAAAATCTGTCCCGCAGTCACGCGGTGAAGTTGCGCAATCTCATGGTGGAGTTCGGCGGCTTGAATCTCCGGATAGCGGTGAACTTCTGGCACCGCAGAGTTCAGGGCCGCAAGCGCGCGCGGAGAGGGGCCAAATGGATTTTCATTGAGATTGAGGGCGATCGGATTGCGACCGCCGGTCGATTGCTTGAGCGGCCGGGATTGATTGGCTTCAGCCAGCCGGCGAATGTGCGCCGGCACGTACTGGCCAACATCAGTCATCCGTCATCCGTGATGCCGGCTTCGCGTTTTTGGAATTTTCCTGGCAAGGCCCGAGGCCACCCTGAGTTTTTCCACTTCGCCCACACTCAAGCGGCGAAATTCTCCGGGAGGCACGTCCAAACTGAGCGGGCCGTAGCGCACGCGTTTGATCTTCTCGACGTGGTGCCCTATCTCCTGGAACATCCGCCGGATCTGGCGGTTCTTGCCCTCCATCAGCGTAAGTTCATACCAGGGATTATCAGACTCGCGCACCACTCGGACTTTTGCGGGCGCCGTCTTCACGCGTTCCCCCCTCTCAGTTGTGATGGCCAATCCGCGCCGGATCTTCTCCAGACCCGCAGCTTCGGGGGTTCCGGAAACTTTTACGACGTACGTTTTGGCCACGTGGGAAGCTGCTTTCATCAGTTTATGAGCAAGGTCACCGTCATTGGTCAACAGCAGCAAGCCTTCGCTGGCGTAGTCGAGGCGTCCAACCGGATACACTCGCGTGCGTATGCCGCGCAACAGACCCATCACGGTAGGACGGCCTTCGGGGTCGCGTACCGTGGTGACATGGCCCTTGGGCTTGTTCATCAGCAGGTAGATGTGCTGCTCGGCCCCTTGCAGCAGCTTCCCGTTCACGCGAATATGGTCCCGCTCCAGATCGGCTTTGCTGCCCAGTTCAGTCACGATCTGCCCATTGACTGACACCATGCCGGTGGCAATCAACTTCTCAGCGTTGCGGCGAGAGGCAATTCCAGCCGCGGCAATGATCTTCTGTAAACGTTCAGCAGGCATCTAGGAAAAGCTTATCAGGAATTGAGAAACCACAAATTCTGGTCCAGAGGCAACGAGAGGGAAAGGTATAAAATTAAGGTCGTGTTTCAAGCATCCATAAGCGAGGTTTTGTGGCAGAAGTAATCGCGTCCCGCATGTCGGCTGTGTTGGAAGGCGAGTTCGTCGTCTTTCTCATAGGAATGAGAATCAATAGAGTCTGGAAGCCGCACAAATGGCTCCCGATGTTCCTCGCCATGCCGAAAATGCTGAAAGAACTGGAATCTCATCCGGAATCCGGATTCTTGGGGCACAACGGCATCGGACGCGTGATCGTGCAATACTGGCGATCTTTTGATCACTTAGAAGCGTACGCTCGGGACAAAGATATGACGCACTGGCCCGCGTGGGTCGCATTCAACCGCCGCGTCGGAAAGAGCCGGGGTGATGTCGGCATCTGGCATGAAACTTACATCATTAAGCCTGGCCAATACGAATCTATATACAGCGGCATGCCCGCATATGGGCTCGGTAAAATCGGCAAACTTGTGGCTGCAGCTGGGAAACACGAAGCCGCCCGCTCTCGGATCAATACCGGCGGCTCGACCGATAGGATGGGCTCGTAACATCACGCGATTTTTCCCGTCTCGGCAGGAGTTGACGCAGGCTCTGTGGATTCCGAAGGTGTGACTTGAGAGGACGACGAATCGGACGGCAAGAAATCGCTCTGAAACGACTCGGCTACCAGCTTCTCGAACTCTTCCATGCTGGGCAGTTCGTTTACGTCCTTCAATCCAAAGCGCAGCAGGAATTCTTTCGTGGTCTTGTAGAGAATGGGGCGTCCGATTACGTCTTTACGGCCCCCAGTGGTGATCAGTTTGCGATCAAGCAAGGTGGCGATCACGCCGCTCGAATCCACTCCGCGAATCTCGCTGATTTCGGGCACGGTGACCGGTTGCTTGTAGGCGATCACAGCCAAAGTTTCAAGAGCGGGGAGAGACAGCCTTATGGGCGGCTTCAGGCTTTTGACGAACGAACGCACTAAATCGTGCTGCTCAGGCTTGGTGGACATACGATATCCGCCGGCGATTTGGCGAAGCTCGATGCCATGGTCTTCCGCAGCGTAGTCCGCGCTCAGTCCCTCGATTGTGGCTCGAACCTGTGAGCGAATTCCGGCTTCATCGGCGGTGCTTTCAAATTCCTTAACCAACTGAACGATCTGATCGATGGTGATCGGCATTTCCGCCGCGTAGACGATGGCTTCGACTTTTGCTTTGAGGCTCATGAAATTTCGAATACTGCTACAGCAGAACTTACTTCCAGTCATCACGTACCGCCAGCTGCTCTGCCAGGGTAGCGTTAAATCCCGTATGTTTGCGCAACAGGATCTCCCCGAAGAGCCGGTCCTGGCGAAGCTGAATCGCCTGCAGGCGGACCAGCTCCAACAATGCCAGAAACATGCACACCAATGCCGGGCGCGACTGCACATTCATCAGGATCTGCTTAAGACGCAGCGGCCGGTCCTCGAGTGAAAGCCTCCGCCGCAAGTACTCGATCATCTGGCTTACAGTGACCGTCTCTTCATCTACCTGAATGATCGGGCGCGAGCGCACCCGTTCCAGCACGTGCTGAAATGTCTTTACCAGGTCGATAACATCCGCGGCGATTTCCGGCTCAGTGCCTTCGGCCTCCATGAACTCCCGGATCGCGGGGTTCGATCGCACTGCATCTTCGATCTGCTGCTTCTGCATCAACATTTGTGCCGCGGATTTAAACTTCTCGTGTTCAATCAGCCGGTTCACCAGTTCAGTGCGGGGATCTTCTTGTTGCTCCGAGGCTGCGGCTGGATCGCGCGGCAGCAGCATCTTCGACTTGATGTGAATCAGTACAGCAGCCATGTAAATAAAGTCGGCAGCAACGTTCACATCCAGTTCACGAAGTTTTTCAACATACGAAAGGTATTGAGCGGTGATTTTCGCAATGGGAATATCGTAGATGTCGATATCCTGCTTGCGGACCAGATCCAGCAGAAGATCGAGCGGGCCCTCGTACACGCTGCCAACCGCCACGGAAAAAGCGAAGTCATTGGCTTCCTGCTTAACCGCCTGAAAAGAGAGGTGGGGACGCGTAGAAGCAGATGCCTCGACTACCGCCAGTCTTTCCTCCGCCATTGGTTTCTACCTCGTTCCTTGCGAGGCGCCGGGCCCGCCATATCCCAGCGAGAGCTTCATGGCGTCGCGCACTTCGCTCATCGTACCAGAAGCCACTTTGCGGGCCCGTTCTGATCCTGCTTCCAGAATATCCCAGGCCAAACGGGGGTTTTCCTCGTACCTTCTCCTTCGGTGCTGCATGGGTGTCAGAATCTGGACTAGCGAATCCGCGGCCCATCCTTTGCATTCGATACAGCCGATTCCGGCAGACCGGCACCCGGCATCCACTTTCGCATTCGTATCGCGGTCGCTAAAAAGTTTATGTAAGTCGCCCACCGGGCACTTGTCGGGATCGCCAGGATCGGTGCGCCGGACCCGTGCCGGATCGGTCATCATTGTTTTCAGCTTTTGCCGAACTATCGGCTCAGGATCGGTGAGCAAGATGGTATTGCCATAGGATTTGGACATTTTTCGGCCGTCAGTCCCGGGTAACTTTGCCGCCGGCGTAAGTAATGGCTGAGGCTCGGGAAAGACTGAATTTCCTCGTAGCGAATAGAACATGTTGAACCGCCGCGCGATTTCTCGCGTAAGCTCGACATGCGGAACCTGGTCTTCCCCGACCGGAACAAAGTCACCCTTGTAAACCAGAATGTCCGCCGCCTGCAGCACTGGGTACCCCAGGAATCCATAGGTGCCCAGGTCCTTCTCAGTGATGTTTTCGCGCTGCTCTTTGTAGGTAGGCACGCGCTCCAGCCATCCTAGTGGCGTAATCATCGAGAACAGCAGGTGCAGTTCCGCATGCTGGGGCACATGCGACTGGATGAACATGGTGCAGCGCTCGGGATCGAGTCCGGCCGCCAGCCAGTCCAGCAGCACCTCAACTGAATTCTCTTTGACTCGAGATGTGTCCGCATAGTCGGTGGTGAGCGCATGCCAGTCCGCTACAAAGAAAAAGCATTCGTACTGGTCCTGCATGCGGACCCAGTTGTCCAGGGCTCCGACGTAATTGCCAAGATGCAGCCTGCCGGTAGAGCGCATGCCGCTCAAGACGCGCTTTCGTTGGGGAGGTCGAGATGCCATCACGCTCGCAAGATAAAACGGAATACGCCAAGCACCGGGACCAGCAGCCGATTCAAGAAGTCTCCTCCAAAATAAACAAGAACGAGCAGCCCCAGCATGCCTATCATGTCATATGCGCGACGCACCGGTTCGGGCAGAAAATGTCGCAGCACATGGCTCCCGTCGAGCGGAGGAACAGGGATCAGATTGAACACCGCTAACAGAACATTGATGGCCACGAATGTGTAAAGAAGGATACAAAGGGGCACCAGAACCGACTGCGATTGCGGAAATCGTCCGTCCAGAATTTGACTGACGATCTGTCTTCCCGTGTTTGAAGTCAGTTTCACCGCCAACAGAGCAACCGTTGCTCCCGTGGCCACGGCGAAGTTGCTCACCGGTCCCATGACGGACGTCAGAATGTCATCCAGAACAGGTTTGCGAAAATTTCTGGGATTTACCGGGGTAGGCTTGGCCCACCCAATCACCGGAAAACCGGTGAACATGGCAACCAAGGGCAGCAATACCGTGCCTACCGGGTCTATGTGCTTAATAGGATTCAACGTGATCCGGCCCAGCATGCGCGCAGTGGGATCGCCCCGCAAGTTGGCCATCCACGCGTGCGCCGATTCGTGAACGCTGATCGCAAACACAAACGCAATTACCTGGAACAGGATGTAGATGTGTTGGGGGGTCATTCCCTGGTTGTCGGACTCAATATGCGCTCGATAGTAACAAATTCCGCCGTCACTGGCTGCCGCCCGGTCCGGTTTGGGGTGCGGGCGCAATGGTTTTGACTTTGATCGTTTTCGCGGGAACTCCCCCCACAATGTGAAACGGGGGTACATCCTTGGACGCGACCCCGATCGAACCCACCATCGCATGTTCTGCGACCCGTACTCCGCTCAGCACCGTGGCGTGATAGGTCACCCGTGCGCGCGGGCCGATTTCCGTTCTGTGATTGGCAATGATCATTCCATCATTCAAGTCATGCGAATGCGTATACACGTTCGCATAGTCGGAAATGGAGCTCCCTTCGTGGATGATTAACTCGCCGCGATCGTCCAAGAGAACATACTTGTGAATGGTGCAGTTATCTTCGACGACCAGGTTGTAACCGAATGTGACCTCGACGCCGTGAAAGATTTTCACATTCTTTCCGCAATACTGGAACACGTGCTTGGCAAGCATCGCCCGCACCCGAAACCCCAACCAGTGATTCAGCCCCAATGGTGAGCGGTCGTACATCATCCAAAACCAGATCAGAGGCTTGCGCTCGGCGTATTTGGCTGCATCTACATCGCCGTAATATTCGGGCTCAAGCGTCGCGTTTTGGGGATCAAACGAATACACCAGCGCCTGCTGCGCAAGCGCTCCTTGCGGATTTGAATAGGGCCTCTCGAGATAAAGCTGGTACAAAGCGTCACGTACCACGCGGCTTCTATGCTGGGGATCCAGGTCCTTGAACTCGGTATCCAGTTGTTCAATCCAACCGAGGAACGCTTGCTGTGCTTCCGCGGTCGGCCCCAGGCTGCGGTAGTCGTATCGTGGCATCGTTTGACCCCTTTACTAAGTGGTCAAACATAGCACAGTCGCTGTGCGCGAAATAACCGGCAGTGGGATTAGCGTGGTCTTCCCTTCGATGGCGCGGAAAGAGCCGGGATTATCTCTGAGTGACGGTGAGCTGATGCAAGCCGACCGTCGCGGTATCTACTCGATCGGCGAGCGCGAAACGAGAGTCCAGTCCGAGTTCGGGATATTTCGGCTGAAGGTACTTTTCCACGAACAGCTGCAATATAAATCGGGGCACTTCAATCCCGTCTAATGACACCGAATCCACATGCACGTGTCCTTGCCGGTTCGCTCCGTACGCATGTGCCACCACCACCGCGTCATGGACTCCGCTGAAAACGGAAAGTAGCGGATTCGACGAATGCGCACCCTCCCGGACGCGGTCAAAATCCACACGAGCCGTTCCTGTGACGATTCCGGTCTTGCCCGCCAGCTTCACGGATTCAACGCCTTCCGGCAGGACTACATTATCTGAGGCCAGATAGGCATTGACCTCCTGCTGGGTGAAAATTGTCGGCGTCTGGTCGGGTTGGGCGGAATGCCCATTCACCTCGATGTGACTGAGCTTCTGTTCCATGACGGCCAGCTCCGGAGAGTGGGAAGTCGTCGCGAATGAGGCACCGATTAGCAGAACAAAGGCAGTGGCTCGGAGCGGAGAGGTCACGGCTTCAAGGACGCCTGCGCGGCAGCGGCGGCGACCTTTGAGACACGCGGGTCAGTCAGTGTCCCGGTGACGTTGTAGACGGGGGTGTTCTCGCCGGCAATTACCAAATTCAAAACCCCTCCCAGGGAAGCTGTCCCGCTCACTCTGTAAACACCGTCGGAGCTGGCGAGTTTCGCCTCATCCAGGGAAAATCTGCCTTTTCGCAACAGAATTTGCCCCGAGAAATCGCTTCCACGCACCGCCCCGGCCGTACTGGTGAGCACGACATGCGGAAAATCACCGTCTGTGATCGCGAATCCGGCATTCAGGTCGGCAGACTCGATCAGCTCCTGAAGAGTCCAGCCCGCGCTCTTGAATTCATATGTTGCTGCGCCACTCCCCGCAATCCATTCGTCACGCATCAACTCGGCCAGCTTGCTCAGCGATACTGTTTCCAAGCCCCCGCTGCCGGAGTAAGCCGGAGGCCTGCTCAGGAAATCAGCTTTCAAATCAGCAGTTGCGGTCCCCCCCCAAATCTCTCCCTTAGCGTGCGACAGCGTAAGTTTCCCGGCGGCAAGTTCCAGATCGCCGGCGAAATGAGTACATTCAGCTCTTCCCAAGGCAAGCTTGTCGATGGCGATCTTTCCCTCTGCTCGCGCCTGCAGCAGGTAAGGCACCGGATTCGCGCCGGGCGAGAAGAAGTTGTACCAGGATTGCTTTCCGGCTTTTGGATTGAAAAAAGCATTTAAGGCGGCGGAGCTGACTTCGCCGGCGCGCAAATTGAATTGCGTCCTGCAGGCGCCCGGCGTGGAGCAGGGTCGCGAGAGCTGCATCGAGCCATGCCAGGTCGCCTGCGCAGCCGATGCACTCAGATTCTGCACGTGGATGTAATCCTGGTCAAGGACCAGGGTGGCGCTGGTTATTTGGAGCGGCGCGTTGAGTCCGGCCACTCGCGCGGAGGCGGACCGGAGTTGTATCGTCCCCGTAGGCCGGGTGGGTCGAACGCCGCTCCAGTCTCCCACCAGTTCGAGTTCCAAGGTCGAGCTTCCATCCGCGACCACGGCGGGGACGGGGATGTGCAGCATGTTGGCTGCTTGCAGCAGTCGCTTGATCCCGGAATCTCCATGCATGGATATCTGGTATCCGGCACGCGAAAGTGAGGCGCGGACCTGTAGCGGCGCCGGCCGGTTCATGGCAACGTTCGCAGGACCGATCTCGAGCGCCGGAGCGGATTTGGCTGCCCGGCCGTGCGCCTTGGGAACTTTCGCCATTGAAAACGGCACTGTGCCAACCGTCAGCGGCGATCCGGTTTCGCTCGAAGCCAACTGTAGATTCTGAATTTCGCCGTTGAGGTCGAATTCAGGTGGTTGCGATCCTTCATCATGGTGGAGCGACACGGTTGCGCTGAATTGCCCGCTTGCATTCAAATCGTCCGGAATGTTTTTCCGCGTATGTCTGGCCACGGAAAGCAGATTGCGCGCAGGAATCTTCGTTGCCAGAACCGAAATTCTATAAGAGGAAAGCCGCGACCCAGAGGCACTGCCTTTCAGCTCCAGCAGCCCCGCTCCTGCCGGGCCATTGCAATCAACATCTGAGAGCGTCTGTTGGGCTGACCGGTACTCCGCTCCACAGTGCGCCAGCAGGCGGAGATTCCCGCCGCCGAATACGTCAAATCTGCGGAAATCATCGATGGTGGTATCCGCCGTCACCCGCAGCCGCTCCGGTGTGCCTGCGATCGTGCCCGAAACTGCCCACTCCCCGCGCCATCCCAGGTCAGTCCCATAAACCAATTTCGATATCTGGCCAATCTGCGCTTGCTTCCACTGGAAAACAAATTGGAGCGGCGCCTCTGCCGGCGAAGATGCGCGCCGCCAAGTGCCGCTCACATTAATCTTGCCCGTGTCAGTGAGGTTGGCGTCGGTGCGAATTGGCTGCGCCCGCAATCGCATACCCCAGGTGTTTTCAGAATCCTGCCACAAGGCGAATTCGGCATTGGTGAGCGCGAAGTGAGTCTTCTCGGATTCGATCTTGAGATTAATCCGCGTACCAACTGCCTCAATGTATGGAAATTGGGGGCGCGATTTCTTGGACGCACGTGGAGCAGCGGCAAACCGGCTGGTGCGCTCCAGCAGATCTTGAATATTCCACGGTCCCTGCGGGCCTCGCGTAAGGTTAAGGCTGGCGTCAGTCAAGCTCAACCGGGAGATCTCGAGCCGGCCGCGCAGGAGGGGAGTCACCCTCAACCATGCGGTCACTTCAGGAGACCGCAGCAGCGGCTCGGCCCCAAACTCCAGATCATCGTGAATCACCACATTCTTGAGTTCGAAGCCCGGCCGCGGCAGAAAACGGAGGTGTGCGGCCCCGATCTCGACCCGCTTGCCTAATCCCTGGCTGATGGATTGGGAAATCCTGCCGCGGAGACGTCTCGCTTGTGGCCTGATAACGAACAATGCCAGAAGCAGCAGGCAACTGACGAGCACTCCGCGCCTGGAAAATCGAAATCTCAACGGACCGCCTTCAATGTCCTTCGCCACCGGGTCTCATCGAAGAAATGCACGATGACATGAGCCGTAAACGAAAGCCGCTGGCCGATTCCTGTCTGCTCGTACTGGTGCGGAGGCGTTTCAAAAGACCAGTAAACGAACATGGGCCGCCCGATCACATGTTCCCTGGGAATAAAGCCCCAGTAGCGGCTGTCGAGACTTACATTGCGGTTATCGCCCATACCGAAGTAGCTGTCGGCCGGAACCACAATGTCGCCATTCTCGATGTGCTGAGGCATGGTCAGCATCCACTCCGGAGTGACGTTACCGTACTCGGCTGGCGGGACGGCGGGGAAGTTGTCGCGATACGGATTGTATGTATTTTCAGGGTCCTCTGCGCCGGAGTTCACATAGGGTTCGTTCAAGCGCTCGCCATTTCTGTAAACCACGCCGTCACGCAGGTGAATGCGGTCGCCCGGAATGCCGATGATCCGCTTGACAATATATAGCTCGGGGGTGCGCGGGTCCACCGAGAGAAATACAACAATGTCCCCCCGATGAATCTGACTGTACGGCACAAGGGGACCGACCCAGCCCGTCGCCGGCGAAAATTGCACGCGATTGACAAACACATGGTCGCCGATCAGCAGGGTCTTTTCCATGGACGCGGATGGAATTTCGAATGCCTGGACTACAAAAGTGATAATAAATAATCCCGTTACCAGTACCCCCGCCAGTGAGGCCAGAAATTCGACGGTACTTTCTTTCGGCTTTTCGTCCTGCTTCACTTTCTTCGCCACCATTTGGCCTCAGATTGAATTGTGCTGATTCGCAAATTGCGGATGTGCTAGTTCACCAGTCGCAGGGTTCGGTCCCAGCGCGTAATCTGCATGAGATGACTCATGGCATAGATGAATCTCGAAAGCTTATCACTCGGGGAAGGGTCACTAGTTTCCTGGCTCCGCATGGACCAGTAGATCACCAGTGGGCGGCCGACAATATTCTTCTCGGGCACGAATCCCCAATACCGGCTGTCCAGGCTATCGTCACGGTTGTCCCCCATCACAAAATAACTGCCTTCCGGCACGATTAACTGGCCGTCCTCCACGAGTTTTTTCATTTCCTGCCACCACGCGCCATTCAGGCCCACTACGGGCAGGTCCAGGCGGGGAAATTCATCGCGAAACACGTCATGCGGCCGGAAATAATGAACGTAAGACTCGACCATGGGAGTGCCGTTGACATAGACTCGCCGGTTCAGCAGCCGCAGGTGGTCGCCGGGAACTCCGATCACACGCTTCACAAAATGCTCACTGGGATGTACGGGGTAGTGAAATACGATGATGTCACCGCGTTTGACCCTGCGATAAGGAAGTACTCTCCCCCAAAAATCATCCTGTCCGAAACGCAATTTGTCCACCAGCAGGTAATCGCCGGTGAGCAGCGTATTCTCCATAGATTCGGAAGGGATCTGGAATGCCTGCACCACAAATGTCACCACAAAGATCGCAATGACAACGGTCCCCAGCAGGGACTGGAACGAGTCCGGCCAGTCGGTCGAATGCAGATGCTGGGGCGCGCTATCGGGGTACACTCGGCCCTCCGCTCGAAGCCGAGCTTAGGTAGTCCAGTACCTGCCGGGCAGCCTGCTGCTCGGCAGTTTTTTTGGTCGGCCCTTCAGCCCGTCCCACGAATTCCGGTTCTTCCCCTTCCAGCGGAAGAAGACGGGCTTCGATAGTAAAAGTCTTCCGATGTTCCGGACCGCTTTCCGTCACTAATACGTAAACAGGCTGCGGGCGCCCCTCGGCCTGCAATTGTTCCTGTAATGCCGATTTATGATCTGTGACCCGGTCGGCCCTTCCTGTTGAAACAAACCGCTCCAGCTCAGGCAACACGACGTTTTGCAAGATAAGGAAGCGAGTAGGCTCAAGTCCGGCGTCGAGATAAACGGCCCCCAGAATGGCTTCGAGGGCATCTACAAGAATGGCTGACTTGCCTCGCCCTCCACTTTTCTCCTCGCCACGTCCCAGTCGGAGGTATTGGCCAATCTCAAGCTGTTCCGCCACATGGATCAGATGGTTCTTGCTCACAAGGTGTGCGCGCAGCTTCGAAAGCTGCCCTTCGCTGAATTGCGGAAAGCGGCGAAACAGTTCCTCGGTCGTGACCAATCCCAGGACGGCATCACCCAGGAATTCCAGTTGCTCGTTATCGGCAACGGGTCCCAACTCTGCCGTACGCAGGCTCTCCGCTTCCCGCGCCTGCGAACTGTGAGTTAGCGCCCGGCCGAGCAATTCCGGCGACCTGAACACGTGCCCGATCGCTCTTTCCAGGTTTCCAACTTCTCGAATGTGGGTGGTTACGCTGGCGATCATTCAGGGCTCAGTGACTCGGCGACGAGGGGTTTTGCGGTGGCGGATTTTGTGGCGGTGGCATTGGTGTGCTCGGGGTATTGTTACCACCGGTCAAGGTCACCAGCCGGTCTCGCTCGTTTCGCGCCGTCTTGCCGACGTCGGTATTTTCTTGTGTGAGTTCAACCGCGCGGTTCGCCTGCTCCAGCGCTTCCGGATACTTTTTCTGCTGGTCCAGCGCCAGCGCCAGGCGCAGGATCACCACTGCATCAGGGCTGCTGGCATCCGTCTCAATGGCCTTTCTCAAATTTGTTTCCGCGTCGCCATATTGCTCCCGCTTGTACTGCACCGTACCCACAATCACAAATGCAGTGGAGCGCAAATATTTCTTATAACCTTCTACTTTGTCTGCAGGAGTTCCTATGGGAACTGCCAGGTCCGTATCGACCGTTTCCAGCGCGTGCTGAGCGTAGTTAATCGCCTGGTTCGCCCGCTGCTCTTTGTCCAGGTCTGTGGGCGAGGTACGTTCTTCCAAGACTTCGGCGACCCCGATCAGTGCCTCCGGATCGTCTTTATCGATTGCTAACACTTTTATTCCCATGTCCATCATTTTCTGGGAATTACCACCGGTTTGATAGCTGTTCATGGCAGCGCGGTAGAGCAGAACTCGAAGCTCGCTATCGGGATATTTCGCTGCAAAATCGTCAGCCGCTTTTTCCATCACAGCAGGATTGTTTGCATTGGCGACCGCAGCTTGATACGCCTGGTATTCTGCCGTGCTCTTGGCCTGTACCGGAGGCCTTCCCGCGGGAGCAGCGGACGCCTGCGGCTGCGCCGTTTGCGGGGTGGATGCTCCCTCATTTTGAGCAACTGCTGCCCCCGTCAAAACCAGCGCAGCTGCCAGTATTGCTGTTCGTCTCATCCCAGTTCTCCTAGCGAAACTCCGGCGCAGAATTACTTCTTTTCATCGTCCTGCTGCGGATGTTCGGGTGGTTCATAAGGTTTCTGCAATCCTTGTTCGGCGGCCGCTTTGGCCTCCGGTAAGGCCTCACTTGCCCCTTCGGCAGCCTTGTAGTGGAGAAGCGCCGCATCGCGCTCATCTTCCAAATCCAGAATTCTTCCCAGGTAAACATGCGACCATGCCACAACCTTGGGCTCGCTTGTAGACTGCAAAGCCTTTTGGAAATAATCCTTCGCGCCATCAATATTTCGATTCAGCGCAATTTGCGCCAGGATAAACAACGCCCGGCCCGGGTCCTCGGAATTTTCAGCCAAAGCCTCCTTTGCCAGCTTTTCGGCCGTGGCGGCGTCTCCCGCCGACAGGCGCTCCTCCGCATTTATGAGTAGCTTTCCTTGGTTAGGACGAGAAAGGTGCAGCAGTTCAGGATCGGCGGTGCTGGCGAATTGAATTTGCGCCGCCCGTCTTTGTTCCTTTCTAGGGTCAATTGCCGCCAGCATTGCCGGAAACGCATTCTTAAAGCCGATGCTGTCTTTCTCGAAGGCCGCCAGGCGGTCGTAAAAGTACTGCGTCAGAACAAAACCCTGTTGCATGGACTCTTCGATGGCATGATCCTGTTCCGTTTGTGCAGCCTTGCCACCAGCCATTGTGCGCGCTTCCACGGCCCGGATAACGCATTCAGTCACCAGCAGGGACGGATCTGCTTTGAAGCTCTCGTCCATGGGCGCCAGTTTGACGGCATCCATTACCGGCTCCAACCTCCCCAGGCTGCCGGCGAGCTTTCCCACCAAAGGATCCAGCAGGTAATGCAAAAACGCGTGCCGAATCTGGTCCATCTTCAGGCCCGGATTCGTCCCCGGAGTCAGGACTACGTAGTAATCGTCCGCGTAATTGCGGGCATTCGTCGCCGATGGCGCGCCCATTGCTTCCACATAAATGGCAAATGTCCGCCCCAAATAGTTTCCCGACGGAAACTTGAGGTAAAACTCGGTGTCGAGAATCATCTTGGAGACGGCCTCCCGGTATCGGTTCGTGTACCCGGCATAGGCCGCCGAATGGCGCTCCCAGATGGCATGAATTCCAGCTTCGTTATAAAACTTCGCCAGCAACGGCACCATGCCGAGCACCGCGGTCGCGTCAGGCGGCAAATCGGCTTCCTTTACTTTGGAAGCGAGAGCCGGCGGCGGAGTCAGATAAAGCGCCAGCGAGACGAATTGCGCCAGCGTGCGCGTTTCATCCTTCTGCTGATGATCGTGGTAGAACGAGCAGAGGGACTCTGTAGCAGCCTTGGCTCTCTCGGAGGCTTCGAGGCTGCGCCCAACTTCGCCGCGAATGGTCAGGCGGAGTGGGTCCGAGGTCGCCAGTTCAGCGTCATATCCGCAGGTATTGATTGCCGTCAACACAGTAAATAAGGTCTCGCTGCTCTCGAGCGTAACCGAATTTTGAGCGCAAGACAGCCGCGCACAAACCAGAATGGCTGCTACGAGCCACCACCAAGGCTTGCAACTGACGGAAATACAGGTAGTAAAAGCGGGAATCGGGCGGTCCTCCGTGGCTTCGAGGGAACAGGTAAAAGTTTAAGAGGTTAGCCGCTACCGGTCAAACCTGCATGAAGCTGCGTGAAGGTAAGAACATGACGAGACGGCAATTACATTCCTGCGCATGCCACGTAAGGGGTGGAGACACCCGCCCGGCCGCAGGTGGTCTCATCCAACGGCGGAGCCAACGGTCTTTAAGTGCAGAGGTGCAAATCTGTATTTCGCCTCCTTGACCAATTTCTGGCTAGCGACCGGTCTTGGTCACGCGATCCAAACCACGCGTACTAGGTCATGCCAAATTTGGCCGGCGGTTGTGCCAATCAGTTGCTTGCTCGTAGGCGTACGCAAGACGAAGAACCATCGCTTCACCTTCAGGCGGGCCAGTGATCTGCAGACCGATGGGCAATCCAGCCTCAGTGAAACCACATGGAACGGAGATGGTCGGCAGCCCGAGTCCGTTGAATGGCCGGGTGTTGCGGAGCATAAGGGTTTCTTTCTTCCGAAGAGTTTCCAGATCACCGAGCAGCTCTGAAATCGTGAAGGGAGGCACGGATGTTGTGGGAGTGACTAAGAGGTCCACTACTTCGAATACGCGGGGCGCGGAGCGCCGGAATTGGTCTAGTTGACGGCGGCTGTGGTCATACTGCGCAGCGCTGATTTCCGCGCCAGAGCGGATTCTCCTTAGGGTCTCGGGATGGTAGAGTTCGGGAGTCTTGGCCACAAACTCCTGGTGGTAAGCATAGGCTTCTGCTCGGAGAACGGCCAGACTGGCATCCAGAAGGGAAGCATAGGAATCGTCGCTGGCCAGCATTTCCACTTCATCCTGGCTTGCGGCGAGTTTTCCGAGCACAGTTAGAGCATCATTTGTGGATGTTTGGATCTCAGGGTGTAGTCCCTCGTAAAAGTAAGCGCGTGGAATACCAATGCCCAAAGCCGAGGGCTGGTGCGTGGGACGGGTGCCCTCGCCCGCCTTAGCAACGTTCGCTTCTTCCGGATATCCAGCTATGGCCCGGAGCATGAGAGCTGCGTCATTGACGGTGCGAGTCATCGGACCCAAGTGATCCAAGTACCCGGCCAGAGGCATCACGCCCCTCGTGCTTACGCGTCCGTAACCAGGCTTGAGTCCAACAATCCCGCAATACGCCGACGGTTGCCGGATGGAACCTCCCGTATCAGAACCCACCGCTCCGTAACAAAGTTCCGCCGCAACCGCTACGGCCGATCCCGAAGAGGACCCGCCGGCTGAATAGGCCGGTTCCCATGGATTTCGAACGGGACCAAAATGAGTGATCACCGAGCTGCCGCCGTAAGCGCACTCGTGCATATTGAGTTTGCCGAGAAGCACGGCCCCGGCAGCTCTGAGTCGCCGGACGACCTCGGCGTCTCGGGTGGGAACACGATCTTTAAATACGCCACTTGCGGCGGTGGTGCGCACGCCGGCAGTGTCCACCAAGTCTTTCAGGGCAATGGGAATTCCATGGAGCGGGCCTCTCCAGTGGCCTCGCTGTATAGCGGCTTCCGCTTCGCCGGCTTGGGCCAGTGCGGAATCAGCCGTAATGGTGATAAACGCGTTCAGCTTAGGGTTGAGCTGCGCGATGCGATTCAGGCAGGCTTGCGTCAAATCCACCGGTGAGATTTGTTTACTGTGTACGAGTTGTGAGGCCTCGCTCAGACTCAACTTGGTTAGACTCGAGTCCTGTGGCTTCTGCTGGGAAGTGATAAACACAGACCTCCTGTTGCACCGTCGCAGAAAAGCTCAGGGCTGCACAACCCTATTCCGAAAATTCTTTTTGGATCGGGAGTAGTCGACGATCTCGCTATGCTCCGGGGTGAATCAACCGCACCAGCCAGAATGCAACTGCGGCCACCAGCGCCGAGGCTGGAATGGTTAGAAACCACGCCCAAACGATACGCCTGGCAACTCCCCATCGCACCGCCGAGAGCCGATGGGTCGCGCCCACCCCGACGATCGCTCCGGTGATGGTGTGGGTCGTGCTCACTGGAATTCCGGCAAGAGCGGTGGAGAATAGGGTGATAGCTCCCGCAGCCTCGGCGCAAAATCCTCCCACCGGCTTGAGTTTGGTAATGCGCGAACCCATGGTGTGAACGATCCGCCAGCCGCCAAAATAGGTTCCCAACGCGATGGATGCGTGCGCTGCCAGGATAATGGGCCAGTGAAATTTTCCCCAGCCCCCGGCCAACTCCGCCTTGCTCAAAAAGTGTGCTCCATAAAGAGCGCTCGCTACGATTCCCATGGTTTTTTGCGCGTCATTGCCGCCATGTCCAAGGCTGTAAGCAGCCGCCGAAACCAGTTGCAACTTTCGGAACCAGACATCAATCCGTTGCGGAGGTTTATTCCGTAGCAGCCAAAAGATTGCGGTCATGAAGGCTAATCCCAGAACCAGCCCCATGACCGGCGCCACCACAATAAAAATGAGGGTCTTGTACCAGCCCTGAGCAATAATCACGTGCCAGCCAGATCGCATGACTGCCGCTCCGGCGTAGCCTCCAATTAACGCATGCGAGGAGGAAGTTGGCAGTCCCCACCACCACGTCAGCAGGTCCCAGGTGATTGCGCCGATCAGTCCAGTGATCACCACATATTGCGACACCTGGTCGATGCGCATCATCCCCCCGCCGATGGTCTTGGCGACCGCAGTTCCGAGGAGGAAGGCGGCAACAAAATTGAAGAACGCCGCCCACACGACCGCCAGGCGGGGTGACAATACCCGCGTCGAAACTACGGTAGCAATGCTGTTGGCAGCGTCGTGGAATCCGTTCAGGAAATCGAAAATCAGTGCAACCGATATTGTGATGATCAGCAGCAGCAGGTCAGCATTCACCGGTTTTCCGTTTAGGTAAAGATTCGAACTCAGGTGTTCTTCAGTACCACGGTTTCCAGCACATTGGCGACGTCTTCGGCTTCGTCAGTTGCTCTCTCCAGGAATTCAAATAGTTCTTTGGTTTTAATGAGGTTGATCGGGTCCTTCTCCCCGTCAAAGAGCTGGGCAATCGCTTGCTGCGACACTTGGTCTGCTTCATTCTCCAGGCGGTTGATCTCCACGCAGTGTGCCAGGATGTCGCCGTTCTTCTGTAAAAGGGAAACAGCCTTCTGCAATTCCTGGCTTTGCAGCAGGATGATCTTGGCCAATTCGCCAGCCGCGGCCGGAGGAACTGTGATTCGATACATCACCAGGCGCGCGCCCGCAGCATAAATGTAATCCAGAACATCATCGAGCGAGGAAGCCAACTGATGAATGTCCTCACGGTCCAGAGGAGTAATGAATGTCTGGTTCAGTTTGGTCAGGATGGAGTGGGTAAGGTCGTCGCCGGCGTGCTCTATCCTGTGGATCTCGTTGATCTTGTTCTCCACATCGTGGTAGTCAGCGAATAGATCCACCAGAATTCGTGCCGCAGCGATGAGATTGTCCGCCATCGCCGAGAACATCTGGAAGAAACTCGTATCCTTGGGAATCAAACCGAACATTTGGTCGCAATAAACTCCAGAAGGTGGCGTTTACCTACATTTACCGTGAGAGGTTCGCCACTATCTCACGTGCCATCCGATTCAGTCAAATCAGGGATTGGTCTGCCGGTTTTGGTGGAACCTTGATCGAGATGAGTCAAAGCCGCCTGAGTGCGCGTACTGGTTGTCTTTATAAAACGGCGTGCAGGTAATTTGGCTCTGCTCATTAGTTATGTACGGACATAACAATGAGCACTATCACTATTTGAGGGGTCAAGGCTGCAGCTGCCGATTAGGCCAGGCCGGAAACTGCTCTGGACGAAGTCCGGTCACTTCGGGCGAACTAGCCGATTCTGCGGCGGCTTGCGGCGACCACCAACCGTCGAGGCATGCCGAGCGAAACTACGCAAAGCAAAGCAAATACCGCAGCTGCGCCGACTCCAAACAGCTGCAAAAAATCGAGAAAAACAAAACGAAAGTCCATGGCAGCATTGTGCAACCCTCGGAAACGCCCGGCCAGATTACGCCGGTGCTAATGCTAACGCCGCCGCCGGTAACATCAGTCCGCGAAAACCGCCGGGAATGCGGTCGCTGGCAGGGTTCGATTTCTTGGAGTCCGGCCGCTTTTATGGCTGGTCCAAATAAATTAACCCAACGGTTTATAATAGTACCTTTCCAAGCCGGGATGGCGGAACTGGCAGACGCAGCGGACTCAAAATCCGCCGGTACTTAGTACCTTGGGGGTTCAACTCCCCCTCCCGGCACCATGATTCCAAAGTAGTTGAGCAAATCCTGCCAAAATTGTGATTGCACCATGAATGGTGCGGGTGTGCGAGAAGTGTGCGGGTTTGGAGTCCAGAGTTGGCTCGCGACCGCGAATCCACTTTTCGCCGTTAGCGAGGACAAGCGCGAAAGTCCATCCGTGCCCTCCCCAGTTCACTTGCCCCATCCTCGGCTTTGGCTGCGATGCAAAATCGCTCTTGCCAACATCTAAGTTCCAAAGCCCGAAAAAGCTCTGATCGAGTTTTGCATTTTGACTAGGGGCGACCGAGGGGAGGAGACACATCAGCGTCGCAATAGCTAAGAACCGTCGGATGTTCATCGAAATACCTCCTTGCAATCGAGCACGGCATTCTCAAGCACGTGGACGGTATACATCGGCTTCTGGCCTATGTGCTGTTTGAAAGGGATAACGAAGTTTCCGCTTATGTAGCGACATATGCCCCAAATGGCTGAAGCACCTTAAGGGGCGAGTTGCTCATCCGCATCCTCTTTCATCTATCTCCCGAGCTGTTCCTCAATGACGTTCTTTCTCTAGTTCGTCTTGTCCACAGGGGAGGCGCGTCCATTTGGAGACGGGAATCTTTCTTTCGTTGCAGCCAACGATCTCGACGTGGTGGGGCGAGTTCAGGTTGATGGCATATTCCAGGACTTGAGCAAACTACTTTTCTGCGGGCCTCGGGGTTGTATTCTCGCTTTGTATCCTCTTGATCGAAATTTCCAAATCGAACTTAATCCGACTTCTTTTGCTGTGCCCTCACCCTAGCCCATCGCGCGCGTTGTGCCGCAGCAATCTTCTTCCGTGCAGCTTGGCTCATTGTGCGCCCGGACGGCGATGCTTTCACTCGTTTTACTTTTGCCCATCGCGCCCTCTGGGCGGCAGCCATCTTTCTGCGTGCCGCGGCTGAAACCGTTTGTGTCTGCCTCTTCGCTCTCGTCTGGACGGCCCCCGTGCGACTGCGTCCAAGTAGCTCCCCGATTGCCTGGATAGCCTGATCCAAGTGGCTTCGTTCTTGCTGCAATTCATTCAACACCTCGGTGAAATTCGCCATAGTCCTCCCTCATGGGTAATTAATACGACAGCGTCATAGTACACGGACTAGCACGAGAGTGGCTACTCAACCCCGCTTGGCTTTCCTCTAGACGTCTTTGGCGGGTGCACTGATGTATCTTGAACGCACCGTTTTCATAATTAGGAAGATGGTAGGGCCGTCGGCGTCAGTAGCCCCGCGCTCAAGTAAATTCAGGAGCAATCCAGCTTTTCACATACGTTCGCTTCGGACCCCTGTGGTTCGCCGTGACCCGAGGCTGATCTGAGTTAACGCCGATTTCTGGTCTCAACCGAACGTAATGCTATCGTTGCTAGAGTCACCAGCGAGATAAGATTTTATGACTTTTCTCTGGTTCACCGGCTTTTTTCTTGGACTATGCCTGATTATCTGTGGAGCTTTTTGCAGAGCATCTGGCCGACGCATCACGGCAGTTCCATGTCAGTCAGCTCTCACGCTCGTTGGCAATTGATTGCAAAAATTGCCACTGATAGCAGAGGCTTGACAAATATCATTCTGCGTGTGACCGAGAAGGTACATCTCCCGTCTACACCTATACACTGACATTGTTCACACGGAGTTTAGGCCACCGAATGGCGTTGACCTGCCACAAATGCCAATGATGTCGATGAATATCGACGATCTTTCTGGTAGGTGATACTACTTGTCATTATCCGCCACACTGTCATGCCAAAACCGCAATCTCTTGAGAGTCGAGAGCGCGGCGAATCGCTCTAAAAACTTCTGCTCCTCCGACGTGCGATGAGACTCGATTGCAATAGGCTCGAACGACAGAGGGACATTCCTGGTCCCCCGCTTCCGAATCGCGGATTCTGGGCGGATTACGGGCAAGCCGGGGAGCGCCGGGATAAAACCGGCATGTTGTAGGGGATGCAAGAGCCCTACAGGAAAGGAAGTAGCGAATCCATCCTGGCCTCGAGTCTTGCGTGGAACATCGTGAGGTGTTTCTTGAAGCGTAGATAGAGGCATCGGTGGGCGGGGCTATTGAGCTGCGAAAAGCCCGTAGATCAGGATGCCGACTTCATTCCGAGTAGGAGGAAGGCAACACGGCAGCCACGCTAATCGCGAGTGGACTGTCGGTCCTGCGTAGTCTAAGAACCCGTGCACGCTGAGAAACAACATGCGCGAGAACCGGGAGATCTCCAGCGCGCCTTGGTCTGACGATCAAGGCCGGTCCGCGAAGGCCACAAGCCGCACGGCGGACACGCACGTGCTGGAGAAGTCGGACTGTGCCGTAGTACCTGTGAACCAGTCGAACAAGGAAGAGCGATCTTCCGCGGAGACTGGGGAGGGAAGGGCACAGACTGAGGAGAACATCATTCAATCACGCATGCACCCGACACAGAGCGGGAAGCGCATGTCCCAGGGATTGGATGGTGTGCGGAGGCAGCAAGGGAAAGAAAGCAGGAGCAGTTCACTGCTTTGCTCCACCATCTGAGTGTCGAGCTACTCCGCGATAGCTTTTACTCGCTTCAACGTAAGGCTTCGCCGGGTATCGATGGCGTGACGTGGGCAGAGTATGAAACCGGACTGGAGGATCCACTCGTCGATCTGCACAGCCGGGTGCATCGTGGAGCGTATCGAGCTCAACCCTCACGACGAGTCTATATTCCGAAGGCCGACGGGCGGCAGCGTCCGTTGGGCGTCGCGGCACTGGAGGACAAAATCGTTCAACAGGCCGTGGTGGCGATCCTCAACCAGATTTATGAGGTCGACTTCAAGGGCTTCTCTTACGGGTTCCGGTCCGGTCGCAGCCCGCATCAGGCGCTGGATGCGCTGACGGTGGGCATCCAACGGAAGCGGGTGAACTGGGTGCTCGACGCCGATATCCGTGGCTTCTTCGATAACCTGAGCCACGAATGGACGATGAAGTTCATCGAGCATCGGGTGGCCGATCGACGGATACTTCGCCTGATCCGGAAATGGCTGAAGGCGGGAGTATCGGAAGACCGTCAGTGGTCGGAGACGAAGCTGGGTACGCCGCAGGGAGCAGTGGCTTCACCGCTGCTCGCCAACGTGTACTTGCATTACCTCTTCGATCTATGGGCTGATGTCTGGCGCAGGAAAGTGGCAAAGGGCGATGTGGTTGTCGTCCGTTATGCTGACGATCTTGTGGTGGGCTTTCAGCACCGGACGGATGCTGAGCGTTTCCTGAAAGAGTTCCGGGAACGACTGGCGAAGTTCGGCTTGGAACTACATCCGGACAAGACACGACTGATCGAGTTCGGGCGGTTTGCCGCTCGAGACCGGAAGCAGTGGGGAGAGGGAAAACCAGAGACCTTCACGTTCCTGGGCTTCACCCACTACTGTGGGCAGCGGCACAAGAGCGGAACCTTCACCGTAGGGCGGATTACTGCGAAAGCGCGAATGGTTGCGAAGCTTAAAGCCATCAAGGTTGAGCTTCGACGCCGGATGCATGATCGCATGGCCGATGTCGGTGCGTGGCTTCGGAAGGTCGTGCTGGGTTACTACCAATACCACGCTGTTCCCGGGAACACGACACAGTTACGCATCTTCAAACTTCGCGTGTGTAGGCTATGGCAGAGCGTTCTGGTCCGCCGTAGTCAGCGCGCAAAGATGCGTTGGGAACGCTTTACCCCAGTCTTGAACCGGTGGATTCCTCCACCCCGCGTTCTGCACCCCTATCCCGATGCCCGCTTCTACGCTACTCATCCTTCGTAAGAGCCGTATGCGTAGACGCGCTCGTACGGATCTGTGCGGGGGGCGATCAGTGATGGTCGTCCCTACCGCGACAGTAACTCCTGATAACAGCGATTACACGCAATATAAAAAGCGCCCACTTTGCGGTAGGTTGTGATTTTCGCACCACCACTTACCGAAAGGGGTGCCCTATGACCCAGGAAAAGTATATTGGCATGGACGTTCACCAGGCAACGAATCGCAGATCGAACGGGTGCCCACCAAGACTTGTCCTCGATTCACGCGTCTATTTCGCAAGGGACGGTTTCTTCAATTGGAGATCCGTGACCGACTATGGAATTTGTCCCATATCTCGCGGTGACTTTCCCCAGAACCAAGTGGTCAGGATTACTCACCAGAGCTACCTGCTTAGCCCCATATGCTCTTGTTGTGCACTTGATGGCGAGGAACGAAGTCTACAGACGAGGAGCACGGCGAACGCACAAGTAAGAAAGTTTGAATGCAGAAGAGGCCGGGTCGCAACCGGCCTTTCTCAGTGTTCAAATCCCGTCACACCAGATTTTCGACTTTCAATGGCGCGCTTCCACCCTTCCACGCAGTGTTGAATTCTTTCTGGACGAAACCAGCGTCGTAGTTTCGGCCTTGTGATTTCAGCGCTTGCTGTAATCCAAACAGAGAGCGAGGATTGCGTGGGTTGCGATCAAGGTCTGCGCGAAATACCTTTTCTGCGCCCGCAGCATCGCCATTCATAAGCAAAGCCGCGCCCAGAGACTCTCGTACTGGCGAAAACCAATCGGGAGGTTCACCATAATTCAGCTTGTCTTGAACCTCCACGGCATGGCGAAGCATTCCGATTGCATTAGCATTGTCTTTCTTCGCCAGGGCGATTCTGGCCCCCAGTACATCGGTCGCTATGGTCGAGATGTCCTTTGTCTTGTTGTTGATCGGCATGGAAAATATCGCGTCTGCTGGGGTAGCGTCACGGTCTCCCTCCAAGGTCTTGTACTCGCCCTCGGCATCACTGGTTTTTCCAGTGGCAGCCAGCGCCATACCGCGCGCGAAATGCCAGTAGGTAGTGGTGGTTTTCAGGTCGGCACTGGGCGGGGGCGTGTTTAAAATTTCCTGCCATCTCTGAAAGCGGACGTTCACCGCCATAGGGATCGTCATAAAAGCTTCGAGTGGAGGCATGTCCTTCACATGGGGCCCCACGTGCGCGGCCAGCGTATCGGCAGCTTTTTTGGCTTCGGTGTAATTCCCGTTCATGCTCGCAGCAGCGGCGATAAAGTGCAGATTGTGGCTGTAATACATCATTGGGTAAATGCCCTGCGCGCCGCTGCTCTGGATATATGCCCGGTCCGCCGCTGCCGCCCTCTCATTCGTCTGGATCGCAGCCTCATAGTCGCCGGTGCGGATGTAAACATGCGCTGGCATGTGGACCAGGTGTCCGGCTGCCGGAGCCAGTGACGCCAGGCGGGTGGCCCCTGCAAGGGCACGCTGAGGAGATGCAGAGGCTTCTACGGCATGAATGTAATAGTGAACCGCACCCATGTGTTCTGGATCGCGCTTGATCACGGATTCCAACGTGGAAACCACTTCCTCCGTGCCTTCCCGTGGGGATCCATCCAGCTTCCACAGACCCCAGGGGTGCAAATTCATGCCTGCTTCGGCGAATAGAGTCGCGGCATCGAGATCGTCGGGATATTTGTTTGCCGCTTCGCGCATGGCATCACGATAGTCCTCCGCTGCTCGCCTGAGATCTGCTTTAGGATCTGCGGGAAAACGCTTGGCCATTGCCTCGATATAGGCCTGCTCGCTAGGCGAGGCATTCGCTGACAGTTCGACAGCCTTCTGGATGGCCTCATGCGCTTGTTTGAAGCGGTCTTCACTTGCCGGGTCGTTGTAATTTGGCCCTACGGCTTCTGCGATTCCCCAGTAAGCTATAGCCAGCTTGGGGTCGAGCTCAGCAGCGCGACGAAATGAACGCGCAGCCTCGTCATGGTTGAAGGCGTAGATCAGGCGCAATCCCTGATCGAAGAATTTTTGGGCTTCCGGATTGCTGGTGGACACTGGATGATGCAGGTCTCCCAGTCCCGACATCAGTGATGCCGGCTTGGGCTGGTTATGAGCAGGATGCTGCTGGGCGACGGCCACGCCGCACAGGAGTACTACAAGCAAAATAGAATAAATGTCTTTCATGAGGATGGTCCTCCTTGGACAGTGGAACCGGAATTTCCTCGGAAACGGCACCATTGTACCCGCATCTCGCCCGTTCGCGACGTTGTCTATCCGGCCCTGTCCTTTGGGCGAAAACACCGTCACGCACGCAACAACGAATTTAGTAAGAGTGTCGTCAGCTGGGCCTACATTTTCGCAAGCAATCACACAGAGGCGCCTCCAGAAATAGCCGTACTCCTCCGGCATGCTGTCCATTGCCGAAATGAAACGAGGTGCCATGGACTTATCACCACGTCGAATGGACTTCTGGAGCCCTGATACTAATTCCCACTTTCGTTCTTTATTGATGGCCCAACTTCTGCATGGTGCCTCGTAATCACGCATGCTCGTACAGAGCGACGACCATCTATCCGAGGCAGGCTCGCCCCACCTGCTCGCCGGGCAAGTAAGTAATAAATCGTGAAACTGTGCAGGAAACATGGTCCTCACCAATTATTTTTTTTGTCTCAAGTTGTGGGACGTTCATATTCTTGGGGTGGTGGTACTTTTGAAGATTGTTTTTCGCACGGCGCACACACGATTTTCCCCGCCCCAGCGTGTGCGGGAATCGCCGTCCAGCCTGAGTTTTAAGACTCGTTCTCGGAGTACATTTCATCCACGCTTGCTCGCTAGGCGGCGAGATGTCGTGATACCTCGCTTCGATGGGGGCCTTGATAGGCGCTGCCGTTTTGGAGGTCAAAAAGGACGTCCCCTGCTTACACAGATGTGAGACGGCCAGACGATCTGCCTGCACGCCATTCTGGCTCAACAACTTAGCTTGCGATCTCGGGTTGATCAGGAATTGATATCCAGGGCATTGCCAAGTCGTTCCGCTCGGCTTAGCATTCACGCCCGGACGAAGATTTCCGGTAAAGGAGACTGAGCTGTGAATCGCGGCTTTCTCGGACAGCATTAGTACGCAGCTAATCTCAGGCACTCCAGGAGCATCACAATGAGGAATATTGCGCTGGTTTTGATCACCGCTCTTGCATTGAACGGCAGTACCTTGGCTTTTCCAGCCGACACGCCGTCAGAATCCACACCACAAACAAAAGAAGAGCGTCAGGTGGCCAAGACTAAAGCTGAAGTGCAAAAACGTGGTGTCGGTGAGCGGTCGCGGGTGCGGGTCAGCCTGCGGAATGGCACGGAACTGAAAGGCTACATCAGCAAAATAGACGAGACCTCGTTCCAGGTAGGGAATTCAAAAAAGGGGACCGTCACGACCTTTACGTATACCGAAGTAGAGCGGGTTCGTGGCCTAGGCCTGTCGACAGGGGCCAAGATCGCGATCGGTGCTGGGATTGGCGCGGGTGCACTTGCGTTGGTGGCCATACTCGTTGTTGCATCATTTCATGGGCAATGAATTTTGAGCCATGATTCGGGAGGCGTACTGAATATACAGGGGTGAACACTCCTTGCCGTTTTTCGAAGTCAACAAGGAAATTCCGGCTTAATTCAATTTACCAGGAGGCTCGTATGATCTTCTCAAGCGTAGGGTATGACGGCATTGCTGTCGCTGGCGACTACGTGGGCACCGATGGCTGCAGGGCAAAGGATCGTCGCAATACCGATTGGTGCCGGTCAAGCCACCTTCAATTTCAGCGACGTTAACGCATCCGGAAACCTG